>JAGAJQ010000265.1 GCA_017828955.1 Oscillospiraceae bacterium | reverse complement strand
ATAAAAATCTGTCTGAAATAAGCGCTTTCGCTGTCAAGATAATCCGTAAAGACAAGTTTTCTCCATTTTTCCTTTATTTCGTCAGATGAAAAATTACTATCCTTGTTTTCAAAATAATTTTCGTATCTTGAAAGAAGGTCAGCCTTTATCTTTTCGGCATTCTTGTTTCTTTCCTTAACGATTTTTTTCTGCATAGATGCCATTTTAGCAACACTAAAAAGAGTTTTCGGAGTAACCGAAGTAGTAACCCCGTCGCCATCATAGGTTATCTTGACGCCGAGTTCGTTGTCAAAATCTCTTTCTTTGTATCCCGGAACTTTCGACATAGCTGCCTTCGCAACGCTTAAATTCCAGTAAGGTCTTCCGTAAAACATATCCCCGAGCTTCTTGTCAACTTCCTTTGGCTTTAAGATTTTCGACTCTGTCAGAAACTTTCTGAATTCACTTTCCCAGATGTATTCGTATAAACTCCACATATAAGGAGTGCATACAGTCGCAGAAACACCGCCGTCCTTGAAATCGGCAGTTGTCCATTGGTCAGAAATTCCGCCATAGAGTATTTTTGTTATCGCCCTTGCCTGAAGAATAAATAACTCTCCGTTTTCATAAGCGAATTCTATGTCACAGGGGTATCCGAAAAGTGCCTGAATACGAATAGCCTTGTCCGCAATTTCCTTTACATTCTGTTCTGTGAGAAGTTCTCCCGACATAAGAGTAACCCCTCTGTCCCACCAGTTATAAGAATATCTTTCGGCATTTACCTTTCCGCTTACAAGATTTTCACCCTGTCCCTTTGTCGCTTCAATAAGAATTTCCTTGTCGTTTCCGCTTATGGGGTTAACAGTAAAAGCAACTCCGCTTATATCAGAGTCAACCATTTCTTCGATTATAACCGACATTCCTGCCTCATCCGCAGGAATTCCGTTTGCTGCAAAATAAGAAAGAACAGTTTCTGAATATGTCGAAAGATAACATTTCGCAACAGCGTTGGCTATCTCGTCAATTCCACTCATATTGATGAATGTGTCATACTGCCCCGCAAATGAAAGACCGCTTAAATCTTCCTTTATTCCGCTGCTTCTTACGGCATATTTCTTTTCGGGATTTATGTATTTTTCTATTTCCGCCTTTATCTCATCGGGTATAGTAAGCCCCTCATAAAGTTCAGCAATCTTTTCAGCGGTATCCTTTGCGTTGCTTTTTGAAACAACCTTTAAAAGAAGATGCACCTTGCATTCATTCTTGTTTTCGGAAACGGTTTTCATAAAGATATCATTTCCGAGAACAATCCCCGAGGGAATGTTGAATCCGCTGTTTTTCATAAAAGAAAGAAAGGCGGCCTTGTTTCCGACTTCTCTCGCGTCAAGTTTTTCTTCAAGACGATAAATTCCCATTTTTTCTTATATCCTTTCGGTTAAAACATATTTTTTCTCAGATGACAGAAATATAAAAGCATATTGAATACTATGTGCGTCAATGCACCGACAATTACATAAACAAAGTAATACCACAAAGGCAGAGGACAGAATATGCATACAACAAGAACACATCCGAAAATCGAATCCGCCTGGTCAAGAAAGATGAAGAAAACTTTTTTCAGTCCCTTTACATCATTTTTCCCCGGAGTTATGTCAAGCCTTCTTTTCATAAAACTGTTGGGAAGTTCAAACAAAGCATATGCAAATCCCGACAAAGCCCCCGTCAGTATATTGTAAACGGGGGAGATGTCATAATGTCTGTAAAAATAATTGTGTTCGTGGATAAAAGTGTTGTTTTCTGCGACAATCCCCCATAAAAGAGAGAAGATTATTCCGAAAAGAATCATCCCTATGAATCCCTTGAAAGTTTTGTTATCCCCGAAAATTCGTCTGCCGTCGGTGAAATTTTTTTCAAAGTCGATAGGTTTTCTGAGAAAATCGCAGACTTTTATCTTACACCATACCATATTCATAACCCCTGCGAGTATTATCGGCAGAAGGGTTATATACATTTCAGCAAGTTTCTCCATAAAGCATCCTTTTATCGATAGATGAATTTAAGGTTTGCAACCTCATAGATGTTGATT
>JAGAJQ010000264.1 GCA_017828955.1 Oscillospiraceae bacterium | reverse complement strand
TCTTCTTTTAAATATTCATTTATATCATCTGTAAATAAAGTTATATTCATATCTTCCTCCATATAAAATTTATATTTTAGAAAATTATACCAAAAGCCATAATAAAAGTCAATAAAAAATCCACCCTGATTTTACAGAGTGGATTTGTATTTTATTCAGCGTCTTCAGGCATTTCCCAGTTATGATAAACATTCTGAACATCATCGTTATCTTCAAGATGTTCGAGAAGAAGATTCATTTTCTTTATAAGTTCTTCATCTGTGAGCGCTGTATATGTTGAAGGAATCTGTTCGATTTCAGCAGAAAGAAGCTTGTATCCCTTTGCTTCAAGTCCTTCACGAACTGCTGAAAAATCAGCAGGTTCTGTTGTAACTTCGAATGCACCGTCTTCAGATGAAAGGTCTGAAGCACCAAGATCGAACGCGTCTTCCATGATTTTTTCTTCGTCAACACCTTCGCTGTCAACGATAATTACACCCTTTGTTGAGAACATAAATGATACACAACCCGATGTTCCCATATTTCCACCGAATTTATCAAAGAAATGACGTACATCGGCAGCAGTTCTGTTTTTATTGTCTGTAAGACATTCAACGATAACCGCAACTCCGCCGGGGCCATAGCCTTCATAAACGTTTTCTTCATAGTTTGTCTTATCGCCTTCACCTGCGGCTTTTTTGATTACTCTTTCAATGTTATCGTTAGGCACATTATTGGATTTAGCCTTTGAAATAAGATCGCGGAGTTTGCTGTTTGAGTTAGGGTCCGCTCCACCTTCTTTAACTGCAACCATTATTTCTCTTCCGATTTTTGTAAAAACCTTCGCTCTCGCACCGTCGGGTGCTTCTTTCTTTCTTTTAATTGTGCTCCATTTTGAATGTCCTGACAAAAAAATCACTCCTTCAAAAATTATTCTTCTATATTCCAGATGATTTCAAAAATCTCATCTATTCTTTGCTTATTTCCGATAAGATGAAGATAACCAAAAAGACTTTCGATAGCTGTCGCCTTATGGTATTCGATGGGATTTGAACTTTTAGGAACAGTATTCCCTGTTGCGTTTCTTCCTCTTTTCAAAACTCCCTCTTCATCAGAATTCAAAACAGGAAGAATGAGGTCAAATGCTTTCGCCTGATAACTCGCTCTTACCTTTTTAACAGCAAGTGCATGTAATTTTCCGACAGGCATATTCGCTGTTAAAACGAGTTTTTCTCTGACAAGTTGTTCGTAAACACCATCGCCGAGAAAAGCAAGTGTCAACGGGCTATACTGCATAGCATCGCGCTTTTCCATAGGTTTCTTCTCTCCATAAATCAACTGAGATAATCAAAACGGAAACCGAATATATCAACGGTATCACCGTCTTTGATTCCCATTTCCTCAAGTTTATCAATAATTCCGCTTGTTCTTAATGTAAGCTGGAAATACTGCAACGATTCGTAATCGTCCATATTAAGATTACGCATAATATATTCGAGCCAGGGTGCATCAATATAATATACATCATCAGAAAATTCAACTTCGAATCTTCTGTCCGCACCGACTGCCTCTTCAAGTTCCTGCTGTGACATAGGTTCAGGAGTATACTGCTTTATAGGAGGCAATTCTTTGAGTTCTGAATAAACAACAGAAATAAGTTCTTTTGTTCCCATTGTTGTTGCGGCTGAAATTTCAAAGAACTGTAATCCCTGTTCCTCGATAAAAGCCCTGAATTCTGCTATCTGTTCAGGAGTTGCAACATCGCATTTATTCGCAGCAACAATCTGAGGTCTGTCTGCAAGTTCTTTGCTGAAATTGCGAAGTTCTCTGTTTATAATTTCAAAATCTTCCTTAGGGTCTCTTCCCTCAACACCTGAAACATCTATAACATGAACTATAAGACGGCATCTGTCAACATGGCGCAAAAATTCATGGCCAAGACCTATTCCTTCGCTTGCACCTTCGATAAGACCAGGAATATCCGCCATAACAAACGAATTCCCTTCGCTTATCTTGACAACTCCGAGAACGGGAGTAAGGGTTGTAAAGTGATAATTTGCAATTTTAGGTTTTGCCGCGCTTA
>JAGAJQ010000263.1 GCA_017828955.1 Oscillospiraceae bacterium | reverse complement strand
GAATAAAGCAGGCGTCGGCCGCCCTGCCCATTTCTCCGCCCAAAGCATCGATTTCACGGACAAGGTGACCCTTTGCAGTTCCGCCGATTGAGGGGTTGCAGGGCATATTTGCGATTGTATCGAGAGATATAGTGAAAAGTGCGGTTTTACAGCCAAGGCGCGCCGCAGCGAGTGCCGCTTCGACACCTGCGTGTCCTGCACCGACTATTGCTATATCGTAGTTTTCCATTTCATAGTTCATAAAAATTCTCTTTTCTTAAAGATAATTCCACGGAGCCCGTGGAGGCGTATTTCGAAAACGAAAAAGATTGTTTCCATAAAACGAAAAGACATCGTTTACCGAAAACGAAAAAGATTGTGCTTTATGCAAGGCAAACGACCACGGAGCCCGTGGAGGCGTATTCACAAAACGAAAAAGATTGCCTGTATTTCTAGAAAATGCGACGACGCCGTACGCGCTGTACTGCTAGGAGCATTGACGACGAAAGACGGGCAAGATTTTCCGTTTTCACTATTTCCCTACGCAGAAGTGGGAGAATACCTCATCCACCACTGCCTCTGTTACCCTCTCGCCTGAGAGTTCCAAAACGGCTGAAAGTGCTTCGTCGAGAACGACTGTCAAAGCATCAAAAGTTTCGCCTGATTCCACAAGAGAAACTGCTTCCGAGATTGATAAAAGTGCCTTATCTACGCAGTTTTTCTGTCTTTCGTTTGCTATCATCCCCGAGGAATAATCGATAGCGCCGAAAGAAAAAGTATCGCTTATTTTCTGTTCCAAGTTTTCCATTCCCTCGCCCGTTTTCGCAGAGATTGAAACGGATTTTCCCAGAACATTTTCTATCTTTTCTATGTCGATTTCATTACCCTTTTCGCATTTGTTTATAATGGGAATTACTCTCTTTCCTTCAAGTTTTTCAATGATTTTTTCGTCCTCATCGGAGAGTTTTTCGGATGAATCAAAAACCGCTAAGACAAGGTCGGCCTCAGAAAGTTTTTTAATAGAGCGTTCTACGCCGATACTCTCGACAACATCGCCCGTTTCACGAATACCCGCGGTATCTGAAAGTTTAAGTAAAATATCGCCTATCATAGCGGTTTCTTCGACGATATCCCTTGTTGTTCCCTCTATGTCTGTAACAATACTTCTGTCAAATCCCAAAAGTCTGTTCATCAAAGTCGACTTTCCTACATTCGCCCTGCCGACTATCGCTGTATCAATTCCGTTTCTTATTACCCTGCCGTTATCATAGGTTTTTGAAAGCGACAGAAGTTCTTCGTGGATATAAGAAAGTGTCGAAGAAAGTTCTTCGGGGGTAAGTTCCGCTATATCTTCTTCGGGATAATCAACCCAGGCAGAAAGTTCGCCCAAAATTTTAAGTATCTTATCTTTTACAGAAGAAATTCTTTTATATACAGCACCCTCTTTTGCCGAAACTGCAGCTTTTCTCGCCTGTTCGCCGCCTGCTGAAATAATGTCTATAACGCTTTCGGCTTCTGTTAGAGAGAGTTTTCCGTTTAAAAATGCACGCTTTGTAAATTCACCCGCCGCCGCTATTTCGCAACCTGCTTTGATAGTTGCAGAAAGAACTTTTTTTGCAACAAAAACACCGCCGTGGCAGGATATTTCAATAACATCCTCGCCTGTATAACTTTTAGGCGCGCGAAAGACTGTAAGAACGCCTTCGTCGATTTCTTCGTCACCCATAAAAATCTTTCCGAAAGCGCAGGTATAGCCTTTCATTTCAGAAATTTTCTTATCGGAAGACACGGGGCGAAAGACCTTTT
>JAGAJQ010000262.1 GCA_017828955.1 Oscillospiraceae bacterium | reverse complement strand
GTATTTGTTATGCACAGTTTTCAGAAACAGAAAGCATTGGCAATACATCATCAGATGTAAAATCGAGAAGATAATTCATCTTGTCAGCCAACACCTTTTTGTATTCTTTCTCACCCTCAAAGGCATTGATAATTTTCTGTTCGTTTTCTGTCATACTGTTGTATGGCTTTTTACCGTAACAAGGAGGAAGCGCCCCACTCTTTCTACCGGCAAAAATATTGAAACGCTTAATAAGTTTTGGATCGTGAAACAAGAGATGAAGAGTACCCTTCTTATAGAAGGTTGCAGTAAAATACTTAAAATGTATCTTTGTATTCTGGTTAATAGCTTTTGCGTGGTCAAGAACCTTATCAACAGAAAGTGTTTCGGGTGTTTCACCGCCATCGAGGTAATTGAACACTTTTTCAATATCCGAAAGCTGCTTTCTTACATAATAATTCGGATCGAATTCTCTTCTGTAATTCCAAGCATCGTACATTGGAATAATAACCTTCTGTCCGAGAACACCGCAGCGATTTGTTGACCAACCATCATAATAATGGATACAATTATTGAACTCAGGAGAATAAGAGTGCTTATAAGCAAAAGTTTCAAACAGTTCCATAATAGTATTTTCGATTTCCTTTGACATTCCACCGAGAATATCCTGTTTTAAAGTATAAATATTGTACAAATTGAAGTCATAGTTTGCAAAGCTTGAAATACGGCTCATATAATCGTCCTGCATAGATGAGGTCATCAACTTTGTGAATTCATCTGATGCAAACAGAGCTTCCCAGTATTTCTTGCGAACAGTCTTGAGATATGCGTTTAACATATCACTGTCATACTTTGAGTAATGACTGTTTATTTCGAGGTTAAGAATAGGCTTATTGTAATAACTGTGTTCTTTAAAGGATGTAAGAAATCTCGGAGAAATATCCATAAATTCACGAATAAGCTTTACTCCCGCCTCGCATTCAAACTCAAACTGCTTCACAATACCGTGAATAAAATCGTTTGTTTCGGCGGAAACCTGAGTCTCCTCATTCAATTCTTCACGAATCTTAACAGCTTCTTGAAGTTCGTCGAAAATATTGCAGTCACTTCGGTTGTCGGGAATATCGAAATAGATGATTGCAACCTCAACACCCGTCTGACGTTCTGCATCAACAAAAGCATTTTCGATAAATTCTACTGTTGCAGAATACTTTTCGATAGCCTGAGCAAGCTTTTCTCTGGAATGAGAGTACGGATTTCGAATAGTTTCAGCATTAAGAATACAACAAATTTGGCCGCCATAACGTTCTACAAGAGAAATAGCCTTCAAAAGATGAAGTTCTCCGTTTGAAAATGGGGGATTCATCGCAATAAGGTCGTACTTTTTAAAACTTTTAAAATTCAAAAAGTCGTCAAAAACGACTCTATATCCAGCCCCAATAAGATTTCTACGGAGTTCCGGACTAACTTCGATAGTATCAATATCTAATTTATCAAGATAATCATAATCGAAACGACTACTGTGACGACTTTCAAAAAGCTTACGAGCTGTTTCATAAGCGAGGTCGCCCTTGCCTGCCGATGGTTCAAGAATGCTTGCAACACGCTTCATATCGCACTTTGCGAGCATTTTTTCAGCAAGAAGTGCTGGTGTAGGATAAAATTCTTTGTTACTTTCAAAAAACATAATTATACCTTCCTTTTTTAAAAAAATAAAATTTTGTACAAACAATATATTCTAATTTTTTTATTTTTCAAAAAATCAGGAAGTACAAACCGTTTGAAAAACTTGTTCCGGAAATTCACTTTGATTTATGGTATCAAAATAATATCCTGCAAGAGTGTATGTTTTATTCTGAGAAACATAAATTTTTCGATATTCGTTATAGAAATAAAGTTTTCCGGTATTGACATTGTAAGCATAATTGCCGACAATTTCAAATCCATCTAAAAATTGCCACGATATATTGGTATTATATTTAACTTCTCCCTCAGAAACAGTAATGTAAAGATAATTGCCGTGTTCTCCCGCAAAAACAGCACGATTTGTCTTGGTTTTTTTATTATAGTCATTGATTTTTACCATATCTTCCGGAGCGGAGATAAATAAATTTTCGAGAATTTGATAATTTTTTAAATTTTCAAATTTTTGCTTATTTTGAGGTTTAATAGACCCATATTTAAAATTGTAAAATTTAATCTTACATAATTCGTCAGAATAATCAATTTTTTTATTGCTTTCAAGAGTAAAAATCAAAGTGCCTGTTTTTCCTGTAAACTCTGTCAGGTATACTATTATATATTTATTGTCAAGTTTGCCGCAAGAATAATAACAGCTTTTAATCTGGTCGTTTTCAAGAGAAATTTCTTCATATTGTTTTTCGATTGATGTGTTGTAATCAGAAAAAGGACTTACGTAATGAGCCATATACTCAGCAGCAGAAAAAGGAAATGTAGAGATAGTAATTTTTGCGTTGTTTTCTGAGTCGTATCCGAGATATTTAAAAGAAGAAATATTTATACCATTATAATTAAACGTGTTTTTTTCACATTCAGTAAACACGGTCTGCATTGGAGCGGGTAACATAAGCTGGGCGTTTGCAAGTATGACAGGCTTTACAGATTCTACTTTTGAAGAACACGAGCATAAAAGGCACATAATCAATACAAAAGGAATAAAAAATAAGTGTTTTTTCATTTTAAAACCTTCTTTCAAAAAAATTCCCGCCAAAACGACGGGAATTTTTGCATTTAATATTACTTTTATGAGATTTCAACACTTTCTTCAAAAGCTGCGTCAGCGTCTTCAGGAAGATTAAGCTTTTCCGCTTCTTCCTGAATTCTGCGAAGAAGTTCCTGCTTATTTGCAGCCTTCTGAATAAGGGTCTGAAGTTCCTGTTCAGCCTTATCAATCTTCTTCTGTGTGTTTGCAGCGATTGCTTCCTGTTCTCTTGCCCGAGCCTTTTCATCAAATTCCTTGATAGTGCCATAAATAGACTCATAGCTCTTAACAGTATCTTTTGTAGCTCTCATCAGACTCTTCATAG
>JAGAJQ010000261.1 GCA_017828955.1 Oscillospiraceae bacterium | reverse complement strand
TTTCAAAGCAAAAAGATATATGGAAGATAAGAAAAAAGCAATCGCAGAAAATGATGATCTTCCCGAATACGATGCAAAATGCGAGGCATTGGAACCTCTTCTCAAAAAGAAGATAAAGGCATTTTTTCATTGTCATAAAGCAAACGATATTATGACAGCTGTGAGAATTGCTAAGGAATTTGAACTTGATTATTCTCTCGTTCACTGCACAGAGGGACATTTAATCGCTGATGTTTTAGGCGAACAGAGGGTAAGGGCGGCGATAGGCCCTGTTATATCGGATAAGGGTAAACCCGAACTTATGGGGCTTTCTGTAAAGAACGCAGCAACACTCAGAGAAAACGGAGTTTCTGTTTCAATCTGCACAGACCATCCCGAAGTTCCGATTCAGTATCTTTCACTTTCGGCGGCTATTGCCAATAAAAATGGCCTTTCTTATGAGAACTCAATAAAGGCGATAACAAGAAACGCCGCTAAATTCTGCGGAATTGATGATATTTTAGGAAGCATAGAAAAAGGAAAAATCGCCGATATTGTTATGTTCTCTGAAAATCCGTTGGGTGTTGAAGTTAAACCTACGATGGTTATGGTGAATGGAAAAATTATCGAAAGGAAAGAATAAAATGCGTGAGATTGATGTAAATCTTATAGAAAATACAGTCCGCGACCTTTGCATAAAAGCGAATGTTGTTCTTCCCCGTAGCCTTGAAAACTGTCTTACTTGTTCTGTTATGAAAGAAAAATCAGAAACGGGAAAAGAAGTTCTTTCTGATATATGCCGTAATTTCAAGGTTGCGAAAGAACAGAATATGGCTATCTGTCAGGATACGGGAATGGCAGTTATCTTTTTAGAAATCGGTCAGGACGTTCACTTTATCGGTGGATCTTTATATGAAAGCATAAATAAAGGCGTTGCAAGAGGATACACCGAAGGTTATCTTCGTTGTTCAGTTGTTTCGGATCCTATTGAAAGAGTAAACACAAACAACAATACACCTGCTGTTATCCACACAAAAATCGTTGACGGTGACAAGGTTAAAATAGATGTCTGCCCGAAAGGTTTCGGAAGCGAAAATATGTCATCTATGAAGATGATGACACCCTCTGTTTCTGTTGATGATATATGTCAGTATGTCATAGATTCAGTTTCAACAGCAGGAAGCAATCCCTGCCCTCCTATCGTTGTAGGCGTTGGTATCGGGGGAGATTTTGAACAGTGTGCGTTCCTTGCTAAAAAAGCATTATGCAGGGATGTTTCTGAAAGAAACGAAAAGAAACTCTATTCTGATATGGAAGAAAAAATTCTTGACGGAATAAATAAACTGGGCATAGGCCCACAAGGTTTTGGTGGAACTGTCACAGCGCTCGCCGTAAACATCGAACAAGCACCCACTCACATAGCGGGGCTTCCTGTTGCAGTAAATATCGGTTGCCACGTTACAAGACACGCAACCGCCGAAATTTAAGGAGGTTAAAATGAAGAACAGATTTTTGAAATTATCCGTTCTGATGACGGTTTTATGCACTTTTCTTTTATGCGGATGTGAACTTCTTTTTATGCCTTATGAGGTTGAATATGAGGGATCAGATGTTTATTATGAAGAAATCCCCGAAACCTCTGAGGTGACAACAGAGGAGATTGTTATTACAGAAGAAGTTACAATACCCGAAGAAACAACAACTGTTCCTGAAACAGAGGAAACAACAACTATCGAAGAAGAAAGAGAGTATGTAGAATATTCTTTCAGAAGCGAAAAACAGTATGTAAGCCACTATGAAAAGCATGGTCACGAATTCGGGGATATTACAATAGAAGAATATCTTCAGATGGCGAATGACCTTATAAATTCCGACAGTGATACACTTCACACAAAAATCTCGAAAGACGGCGACTATCTCTTCTATGACGAAGCGACAAATGAATTTTTAGTTCTTTCTGATGACGGATATATAAGAACATTCTTTAAACCCAACGCGGGAATAGACTATTACAACAGACAGTAGGAGGATTTTTTATGGAAGGAAAATATCAGTGCCCTTGCTGTAAAAATTACACTTTAGACGAAGAACCATATAACCACACCTATGAAATCTGCCCCGTTTGTTTCTGGGAAGATGACACATCAGACGACAATGAAGTTTCGGAGGCAAACGGCGGACTCACACTTATCGAAGCAAGACAGAATTATGAAAATTTTGGCGCTTGTGATGAAAAGTTCGAAGGTGTTGTCGAACTTATGGAAGAAGACGGTATTGTTTAAATTGCATAAAATTTAATAACATTTATGGGGTATTTTATAGAAAATACCCCATTTCTATTGAATAAACATAATTGCAATAGTATAATAATAGAATAGTGAAAGCTAAAAATTCATAATGTTTGGAGTGTTACTCAAATGAAACAGTATAGTTCTGAAAACATCAAAAATATTGCCATTGCAGGCCACGCTGGTTCGGGCAAGACTTCGCTCGCCGAGGCTCTTCTTTTCAAGGCAAAGGCAACAGACAGACTCGGAAAGGTTGCCGATGGCAACACAGTTTGTGATTTCGATCCCGAAGAAGTTAAAAGACAGACTACTCTCTCATCAAAGCTCGCTACATTTGAATATGATAATATCAAGTTCAATATTATGGATACTCCCGGTCTTTTCGATTTCGAAAACGGAGTATGCGAAAGCATAAAGGCCTGCGGAACAACTCTTATAACAGTTTCTGCAAAGTCAGGCGTTAAAGTCGGAACAGAAAAGGCATATGCAAGAACACTCGCTGAAAAGAAATCATCAATGTTTGTTATTACAAAGATTGACGATGAAAACGCTAACTTCTACAACGTTCTCACAGAACTCAAGACAGTTTTCGGCCCTTCAGTATGTCCCGTTGTTGTTCCTGTTATCAAGAATTCACAGATTATCGCTTATGTAAACCTTATCGAAATGAAGGCTTATCAGTATGATGCAAACGGAAACGCAAACGAAATTCCTATGCCTACTGACGAACTTTCAGATAAGATTGATTATCGTCTCGATGGTCTTATAAACGCTATTTCAGAAGCTGTTGCCGAAACAGACGAAGCTATGTTTGAAAAGTTCTTCTCAGGCGAACAGTTCACACAGAAAGAACTTGTTGACGGTATCCATAAGGCAATGAACGAAGGCAAGATTACTCCCGTTGTATGTTGTTCATCAACAACACTTGCAGGTGTTGATATGCTTCTTAAGGAATTTTCACTTCTCGTTCCTTTCGCATCAGAAAAGGATAAATGCATAGCAACAGACAAGAGCGGTGATATTTTTGAAATTCCTCTTGATGTAAATGCTCCTCTTGCAGCATTTGTATACAAGACAGTTGTTGACCCATTCGTAGGAAAGATGTCTTACATAAAGGTAAGAGCAGGTGTTCTTAAGGCTAACTCTGAAGTTATCAACGCAACTACAGGTCAGGTTGAAAAGATAGGTAAACTCTATGCTCTCTGTGGAAAGAAGCAGGAAGAAGTTTCAGCAGCAGAAGCAGGCGATATCGTTGTTGCAACAAAGCTTATGGCAGGAACATCAGATACTCTCTGCGACTCGTCAAGAGTTATTTCAATAGAAGAAACAATCTTCCCGAAGCCTTGTTATTCAATGGCTGTCAAGGCTAAGGCTCAGGGCGATGAAAGTAAGATAAGCTCAGGTATGCAGAAACTTACCGAAGAAGATATGACTCTTACATACACTCAGGATCCCGTTACAATCGAAATGATCCTTTCGGGTCTTGGTGAACAGCATCTCGAAGTTGCTGTTGCTAAACTCAAGAATAAGTTTGGCGTTGATGTTGAACTTACAGTTCCTAAGGTTGCATATAAAGAAACAATTACAAAGAAGGTCAAGGTTCAGGGCAGACATAAGAAACAGTCAGGCGGACACGGACAGTTCGGTGATGTATGGATCGAATTCGAACCCTGCGTTTCAGATACACTTGTATTCGAAGAAAAAATCTTCGGCGGTGCCGTTCCTAAGAACTTCTTCCCTGCAGTTGAAAAGGGACTTCAGGATTGCGTAAAGAAAGGCGTTCTCGCAGGTTGCCCCGTTGTTGGTCTTAAGGCAATTCTCGTTGACGGTTCTTACCACCCAGTAGACAGTTCTGAAATGGCATTCAAGATAGCGGCTTCAATCGCTTATAAGGAAGGTCTTAAACAGGCTGAACCCGTTATCCTCGAACCAATAGGAACTCTTCGTGTAACAGCACCAGATGATAACACAGGTGACATTATGGGTGACCTTAACAAGCGTCGCGGAAGAGTTCTCGGAATGAACCCTATTGCAACAGGAATAACAGAAGTTGAAGCAGAAGTTCCCGCAAGAGAAATGCATGACTTCACAACAAAACTTCGTCAGATTACAAGAGGCAAGGGCTCTTTCACATTTGAATTTGTAAGATATGAAAGACTTCCTTCAAACCTTGTTTCTGATGTAATTCTCTCGATCGGAAATACAGATACAGAATAATAACTCAAACCCGAAGAGTGTTATACTCTTCGGGTTTTTCTTTGTCGGGTAATAAAACAAAAATCTTGTGCTTTTTACTGTGTCAGTTCCCCTCGTAGTACCCTATGTACGACTTCGGGAAACTTCCTTGTAAAAAGACATAATCTTTTTGTTTTATCGTAAAAAACATTATTTTACCTCTTGACAAGTAAAAGTATGTAATGTATAATAAGTATGAAAAAACTTACTTTTCATATAAAACAAACAAAAGGAGATGCGTTTATGAAAAAAGGACCAAAGGGAAAATATGTCTGGACAGTAACTGTTGGCGAAAAGGGTCAGATAGTTATTCCTAAACAAGCGAGAGAGGTTTTTGAAATCAACCCCGGTGATACAATAGTTCTTTTAGGCGATGAGAAAAAAGGGATAGCCATTCCACCGAAATCAGCCTTTTCGGAAATTATGGCAAAAGTTTTCAATAACGGAGATGACGAAGAATGAGAAAGCATTACCTTGATAATATAAGATGGATGACAGTTATTTTAGTTGTCATATATCACGTTTTCTATATGTTCAACCATATCGGTGTTTTGGGCGGAGTAGGGCCTCTGGGCTCATCTATGTATCCCGATATATTTATGTATGTTGTTTACCCCTGGTTTATGGTGCTTATGTTTCTTGTTGCGGGAATTTCATCGAGATACTCACTTTCAAAAAGAACAAATAAGGAATTCTTGAAAGAAAGAGTGGTAAAATTCTTAGCGCCCACAACCTTAGGACTTTTTGTTTTCCACTGGATTTCAGGATACATAAATTTAAAAGTCGGTGGCGCTACTGAACTTATGCCGTCATTTTTAATTTATCCCATTTCAGTCCTTTCAGGTCAGGGACCATTATGGTTTATCCAGCTTCTTCTTATCTTCTCGCTTCTTCTTGTTCTTATAAGAAAAATTGATAAAAACGATAAATTCTATAATCTCTGTAAAAAATGCAATACTGCGATTATTCTTCTTTTCGGAATTCTTTTATGGGGTACATCACAGATACTCAATATGCCGATAATAACAGTTTTCAGATTTGGCATTTATTTTACAGCATTTCTTTTAGGATATTTTGTTTTCTCTCACGATGAAGTCATAGAACGAGTTGTTAAAATAGGAATACCTATGCTTTGCCTTGCAAGTTTAGGAAGTGTCGGCTATACGATTTTCTATTTCGGACAGAATTGTTGCGACGGCCCTGTTTTAAAGACATTCTTTACAAACGCTTATATGTGGATTGCAATTCTTGCGATAATCGGATGTTTCAAGAAATATCTTGACAAGACAAATCCTGTTTTCGATTATCTGAGTAAGTCGAGTTATGGAATATACATAGTTCATTATCCCGTAGTGCTTGTTCCTGCATATCTTTTCTATACATACACAAATCTTCCCGTAGCGCTGATATATATTCTCGTTACAGTTATAGGCTTTGTCGGAACATTCCTTCTTTATGAGGGAATAAGAAGAGTTCCTATATTAAGATTTATAATACTTGGCATCAAGAAAAAGAAAAAAGCATGATAATAAAAACAGACCGATATTCTATGTATCGGTCTGTCTTATTTTTTTAAAGAATTTTTCTAAAATTTCTGTACATTCATCTTCCATAATTCCTGCATAATAATCGGTAATGATATTATCATAAGCAGAACATACTGCACCCTCGTTTTTATCGAAAGCACCGAAATAGACATTATCTATCCTTGCATTCTTTATAGCACCAGCACACATAACGCAGGGTTCTAATGTTACATAGATGGAACATCCCGATAAACGCCAGTCGCCTACTGTCTTTGACGCTTCAAGTATTGCTTCGGTTTCTGCGTGTGAAAGAGGGTTTTTATCTGTTTCTCTGCGGTTATATCCTCTTCCGATAATTTTTTTATCCGACTTTCTTACAACAACAGCCCCGACGGGAATTTCACCCATACCAAGAGCTTTTTCTGCGAGGTTTAAAGCCTCACGCATAAATGTGTTTTCCATATAAAATCCTCTTATGTCATAAATCTTGCGGATATTGTCATAAATACAAACCCCGCAACTACCCATAAAAGCATTGTGGGAGTCATTAAGGCTACTGTGAGTTTATCGTTGAGTGCCATATAGCTTTTAGGGAATTTGTAAACAAGGGTATCTTCTTTGTTTTTTGAAATAACATAGAAAAGAAAAAGTCCTGTTATCATAAATGAGAGTATTATAACAGATGTAAAAATCATAAAAATATCCTGAGGAAGAATGGCCATAGTAGCCGAGATCAGATATACAACGAGAGAAATAAACATATCCGCAAAAATTCCGCAGAGAACAGAACCTGTGCAGAGCGTTACATATCCTATACAGAAAGATGTCAGAAGAACAAACCATATATGTGAAATATCGTGCCTTAAAAGTGCTGAAACGATAGATGTGAATATAAGGGCAAATCCATCGCCGAATTGACGGAGTGACTGCATAATTGCTCCTCTTAAAAAGAGTTCTTTCAGAACGGGGAATATAACAATATATGCTATTGAGGATATGAGGGTTGAGGGAATATCGTTTCCGATCTTTACCGCTGCGGGTGAAAGGTCAATAGAAAAAATATCAAGTGTACGTCCCCAGAAAAAACTGCAACATAAAGCAACGCCGCATATCATAAGAACTATCGGAACAGAAATTCCCGCTGCTTCCTTGTTTGTTACCTTTAAAGGAAAAACAAGCGAAAGCGGAGTTTTTCTTATCAATACAAGAATTATTGTAGGTATAAGTATCTTTATAAATGCGACTATTGCCGAAATGGCTGTATACTGTGTAGAAGTTGCGTTCATTATTCCGAAAACAAAGTCGTTTGAAATGTCATAGCCCAAAAGATTCATTATGTAAGCAGCAAGATAGGGAAGTAACGATTCAAGAAGAAAATAAACGCATAAAGCGATACCTATTATATACATATTTCTTGAAAGGAATTTCTTTTCTGCTTTTTCGGGTCTGTCATCGACAAATCCTTTTCCGTCGATATAAACAAGCAGGTTTGTATCTTTAACAAAATGAAATCCGAAAGAACTGTCCTTTCGCCATTTGCGGTAATTTTCGTTGAAAGAATCTGTCTGTGCGGCACAGGTATAATCCTTTGCGGCATCTATGATGTTTTCTTCGTGATTTGTATCTGTTCTGTAGAAATTCATTCTGTTTTCTCCTTTCTGCTAAATTCCCGTAAGGTCAAAGGGAGGGGTATATTCTTCTTTTGCCGATGACCTTTCCTGCATAAACCCCGTAAGCCCGAGATCTAAAGCAAGGTCGAGGGCTTTATTATATTCGAGAGTTGAAATTTTCCTGCTGATTTCTTTATATAAAAATGCCTTATGGCAAGGGGTATACTGACTCATAAGTGAGATAAGAACTTCTTTTTCGGGGAAATGTTTCGCGATATATCTGAGCACTTTTTCTGTATCACGAAAATTATTCGGCAGGGTAAGGTGTCTTATAATCATACCCTTTTTCATAATTCCGTTATCGTCGAATATCGGGGCACCCACTTGTGAAAACATTTCGTCAAGTGCTTTTTTATTGACATCGGGATAATCCTCTGCAGATGAATATTTTCCCGCTATCACAGAATCCATATACTTCATATCGGGAAGATATATATCAATATACCCTTCAAGCATACGGAGTGTTTCAACCTTTTCATACCCGCCCGAATTATAGAGGATTGGGATTTTAAGTTCCGATTTTATCATATCAAGCGATTTTATTATCATAGGAACATAAGGCGAAGCGGTAACAAGATTTATGTTATTAGCACCTTTTTCCTGAAGTTCAAGAAAAATCTCTGAAAGCCTTTCTTCTGAAATTTCTTTGCCGAAAGCCTCATCGCTGATTTTATAGTTCTGACAAAAACAGCATTTTAATGGGCAACCCGAAAAGAAAACCGTTCCCGAACCGTTTTTACCGCTTATACAAGGCTCTTCCCAGAAATGAAGAGAAGCCCTTGCTATTTTTATTTTATCCGTAGCGCCGCAATATCCTTTTGATACAGTGCGGTCAGCCTTACATTCACGAGGGCAAAGAGAACAATTTTTCATATCCAAAACTATAACCCCCATAAAAAAGACTGAGTATTGCTACTCAGTCTATTTTAACATACATCAGTCAATTAGTAAAGCTATTCGGCGAGAATGATTTTCTTTGTCTGTGGAACTTTTAAAAGTGCCACAGCACCTATAAGTGTGAAAATAAGTTCGGGAAGCATATACGAAGCGTTGTAGATTATGCTGTAAATCCAAGAGTTTTCGGTATAGAAACCTTCCCATAACATTCCCATTGAGGCGAAAATCACAACACCGCTCAAGAAATGGCATAAAAGTCTTAAAAGAATTGATATTGCAATACCTATAAGCTGACCTGCAAGCCCTTTGCCCTTGAAAATTCCCGCAAGACCAAGGCTTGTGAAGGGAAGTATGTAATCGAGCATAATACAGCCTATCAGCATAAGAGGAGTGAGTCCCCAAGCGAAAAGTCCGTCAAAAACAATACCCTGGAAAAGCTGGATAAGTGCGAAAACAAACGATACTCCGAGCCCTTTATAAACGCCGTGTCTTAAACTGAAAACAGCGATAGGAAGCATCGAAAGAAGTGTTATCGAGCCACCCCTCCCAGCTTTGCGTCATCCCCGCGGGCGATATCGCAAAGGATGTTGACGTATCGGGGCTTTCCGAAGAGATCGTGAT
>JAGAJQ010000260.1 GCA_017828955.1 Oscillospiraceae bacterium | reverse complement strand
TACTGCGCCATACTGCCAGCCACATATAAGACCGCATAAAAGCACAGGAAGATGCATAGGAAGAAGTTTATTTCCGAATTGCTGAATCTGTCCCGTTAAAAAAGGCAATACAAGTCCTATTGAAATAAACAGCGCTGAAAGGACAAGTTTTTTGGTCGAAAAAAATCCTTTTTCTTTCATAGTTCTGCTCCTTTTTATTATCTTTGTAAATTATATCACTATGGCACTTAAAAAACAAGGTTTATTTTTCTCTGTCTTATTGCATTTTATCGGGGATGTAGTATAATGGAGGTAAGATTCAGGACGAAGGAGAAAGAAATGAAAAACATTGACATCATAAAAAAGCATATCGGAGAATATGCAACCGAAGAAATGCTTAAAAATATAGATTGTTATGTAAGACCTCAGCTTTCGGTGTTTATTCCTACATCTGAAACGGGGTATTTTCCGTCAGAACATCCTCATCCGTCATATATAGTAAAGATATTCTTTGAACAAAGAACAGATAAGCAGATGCATTACGAGGCAGAGATAACATCCCCTCAAACAAAATACTCTGCTAAGAACAAAAATCATTTTTACTGTATTATGATAGACAAGGATTTCTTTGAAAAGCGCTATCTTATATATGGCGACAAACTCCCCCGTTTCTGCACGCACAAGTTTGAAATGTGCAGTGATGTTTTAAAAGCACTCAATACTTTCGCTTTTGAAAGCAGTAAGTCAATGCTCAATTCAGACATAACTCTTGATGCACAATCCGAAATAATAACCCACTGGATTATAAGAAGTATTTTCGGGGAAACTCTCGATATGCGTGCTATATCGGATGACTATTCTGTTGCGAGGGCACAGCATTATATGGAACAACACTATATGGATAATATTACTGTTGCGAAACTCTCTGAACTCGGATATGTATCCCCTTCTTCCTTTAACAGAAGATTTAAAAATGAAATTGGGATAACTCCTATTGAATACCTTATTGAAATAAGGCTCAAACACGCAAAAACGCTCCTTCGTAGAAAAAATATACCGATAACCGAAATTGCAATGCGTTGCGGATTCGGAAGCAACTCACATTTCTCATCGTGTTTTCAGAATAAAGTAGGTATTTCCCCCAGCGAATACAGAGATAAATACTAATGACAGTATTTTGAAAGAATATGGTTGTATTATTAAAGTAATTCCTTTTATATAATGTTATAATCATAACAACACAAAGAAAGGAATGATAATATGACATCAAAAGAAATTTTAAAACTCGTAAACGAAAATCCTGCGTTTCATCTTGCAACAGTTGATGGAGACCAGCCAAGAGTAAGAGGTATGCTTTTATTCAGAGCGGATGAAAACGGATTTATCTTTCATACAGCATCGACAAAGGATGTTTTCAGACAGATGAAGGAAAATCCAAAAGCTGAAATGTGTTTCTCCTGTGGTGGAACTCAGATAAGAGTAACGGGTGTTATGGAACAGGTTTTTGATGAAGAACTCAGAGCAGAAATTTTTGCTCATCCTTCAAGAAAATTCCTTCAGGCATGGGTTGCGAACGGAATAGATAATCTTCTTCAGGTTTTCATTATGAAGGATTGTTCTGCTGTTACATGGACTATGGAAACAAATTTCGAACCCAAAAAGACAATAGAATTAAAGTAATAACAAAAAACGCTCTCTGTGAAAATCGAGGGCGTTTTTAATTTTTTTTCAAATTACCTATTGACAAGTGTATATATGGGTGTTATACTGTGTATATCGTATATATACAATTTAATCAGAGGTGCACTATGGATATTATACTCAGTAATTCATCTTCAGAGCCTATCTATCAGCAGATTATAACGCAGATAAAGGCCCAGATAATGAGCGGTGAACTGATGGCAGGGGACGCTTTGCCTTCAATGAGAATGCTCGCAGGGCAACTGAGAATAAGCGTTATAACAACAAAACGCGCTTATGAAGAACTTGAAAGAGAAGGCTTTATCGAAAACTTTGCAGGTAAAGGATGTTTTGTCAAGACACAGAACACCGATTTTCTGCGTGAAGAAAGCATAAAGCAAACGGAAGATTTACTCTCGAAGGCTTGTGAAAAAGCGAAGATATGCGGTCTTTCGCTTGACGAAATGAAAGAAATTCTTGACCTTATTTATGGAGGAAACGAAAATGAGTAACTATGAAAACGCAATAGAAATAAAAGGTCTCACAAAAAAATATGACGGATTTACTCTTGACGACATAAGTTTTGATGTTCCTAAAGGAAGCGTCATGGGCTTCATCGGTCAGAATGGTGCAGGAAAAACAACCACTATAAAGGCTATATTCAACATCATAAGCCGTGATGCAGGGACTATAAAAGTTTTAGGTCTTGACAACATCGAAAACGAATACGAAATAAAGGAAGATGTTGCTGCGGTTTTCGATGAACTCCCCTTTCATGAGGATTTCAACGCAAAGCAGATAAGCATTGTTCTTTCAAGTGTATTCAAAAACTGGGATAACGAAAAATTCAAGGAACTTTTAACAAGATTCGCTTTACCCGAAAAGAAGAAAATCAAGCAGTTTTCAAAGGGTATGAAGATGAAGCTTCAGATTGCTACTGCCCTTTCACACGATGCAAAGATTCTTATCATGGACGAAGCAACAACAGGTCTTGACCCTGTTGTAAGAAACGAAATTCTCGATATTTTCAGAGAATATTTACAGGACGGCGAAAGAAGTATCCTTATGTCATCACATATAACATCAGACCTTGAAAAAATCGCAGATTGTGTTACTTTCATCGACAAAGGTAAAATTCTTTTAAGTGGATACAAGGATGATATTCTCGATACTCACGGGCTTTTAAAATGCTCGAAGGCAGATTATGAAAACATAGATAAAGAAGATATTATCAGTGCAAGAATTACAGATTTCGGCGTTGACGCTATGGTGTCGGACAAAGAAATGTGTAACAAGAAATATTCAGGCGCTGTTATAGATAAAACTACTCTTGAAGAAATTATGCTGTTTTATGTAAACAGAGATAAAAAGGAGTGGAACTGATGAACGAAAAGAAATCCACATCAATAAAGGGACTTATTTTCAGAGAATTTTTTCTCGGACGAAAATCATATGCTTCGCTTCTGATTATGTCTGTTGTAGTTCCTTTTATGTTTATGCTCTTTATGCTCAGCGCAAAATTCGGAAATTTAAGGCTTATGGAAGATGTCGACGAGATAATTGAAACAATTTATATTATGTCGCTTTATATGCCTGCATTTATTTTTTCTTCTGCTATTTATGGTATTCTCGATGCTGTTTCAGCTGATTTCAATACAAAATGGAACGGATATATGTTTTCAACTCCTGTTAAAGCAGAAAAATTCATCGGAATAAAGTTCGGAATAATCACTTGTTTTACAATGTTTTCTGTTATTATGTCAATTCTTTCGGCGATTATTTTTTCTTCTGTTGCAGGAAAATCCATCACTTCTGATGATATTTCGATAATAATGTGTATTGTTGCTTTATGTGATTTTGCTTTCGTATTCTACATAGTTTTTGCATATGCGCTTGGAATGAACAAAGCGACATCTGTTTTTTCATTTGCGGTAGTGGCGTGTATTTTAGGCGCTCTTTTCTCATTCATAAAATTTGCTGATGAACACATGGTTGTCGATAATCCGTTTGAAATTCTTATTTTAGAAAACGCAAGAATGATTGCTCCTTTTACTCCCGTTATAATAATTGCAACAATCATTATCGGATATATCCTCTGTGTTAAATTCTCGAAAAGGAGGGAAAGATAGATGCTCGGTCTTTTATATAAGGAATTTATAATTTCAAAAAGAAGTCTGATAATGTCCTTGATTATATATCTCTTTTCAATCGCTGTTGTATGCCTCACTCTTTGCATCTCTCTTTTTGCGGCTAACGGAGAAACGCCTGAAGACTGGTCGGTTTCTGTTACTATGATGAGCGGTATACTTACCCTCATACTTTTCGGTGCAATGAATTTTTATTACAATAATCTTTTTATATCAGACGAAAAAAGAGTATGGGCGAATTTTTCGATATCCCTTCCTACATCTGTAAAAGGACAGGTTAAGGCAAAGTATATCTATTTATTCTTGATAAATTCTATCGCCCTTTTTATCACAAGTATCCCCGATGCTGTTATAGG
>JAGAJQ010000259.1 GCA_017828955.1 Oscillospiraceae bacterium | reverse complement strand
GGGTAATGCAGGTAAAAGTCTTTTATCAATTCCGCCACAGTTTGCTACTTTTATAAAGCCGTCATCTGTTATAGATGTTACTATAAACCCTATTCTGTCGATATGTGCGTCGAGAAGGATTTTCTTTCCGCCGTTGCCGATTTTCCCGAATACAGAGCCATTTTTTATAAAAGCATTTTTGTCATATTCTTTAAGATAAGAAAGGGCAATTTCAGAAGTATTTGTTTCATCACCGCTTACTCCGCCCGACTTGCAGAGTCTTTCAAGGATTTCTGTAATATCCAAACCTTAACATCTCCTTTATGATATTTCTGATAATGTCTGCATAGAATTCAATATAGATTATACCCCTTTTTGAAAAAAATAGCAACATTTTAAAGGTGTGGATTTTTATGAAACAGAAAATTACTGCCGATACGGTGATAATATCGGCATTTTCTATGGTGCTTCAGCTTCTTTCGATAGCTCTAAATATCGTTATAACAAGAAATATGGGAGAAAGTGCTGTCGGGATTTTATCCCTCGTTTCACAGTTTTTTGTTTTTGCTTTAACTCTTTCAAACGGAAATATCTTTTCGGTTTCAAGCAGATTTATTTCCGAAGAAATAGGCAGAAAAGGAAATGTTGAAAAAGTTATTTCCTACTGTCTTTTTTCAGGCGTCGGGCTTTCGCTCGTATTCTCTGTCTGTCTCTTTTTTCTTGCAAAGAAAATCTATAACGAAAATCTTTCTCTTGTCGCGATAAGAATAATGGCGTTATCTCTTCCTCTCGCAACAACGGGGAGTTGCATAAAAGGATATTTCCACGCAAGGCGTATGGTTATAATACCCTGCGTTGCCGATTTCACAGAGTTTTTTGTGAAAGGTGTTTCGCTTATTCTGATGATACTTGCTTTCGCAAAAAACGGCATTATGGATATTCTCACTTGCTCTGCGGTTTCTGTTATGTCGGGCGAAATTATATCCTGCATTATGCTTTGTGTTTTTTATGTGAAAGAAAAACTTCCCCATTCGGATGAAAACGCAAAAATCTCTTTTAAACAGTTTATAAAACTCTCTCTTCCGATAACTGTCGGTGCTTATATTTTTGTTATTCTTTCAGGGTCGAATGAAGCGCTTGTTCCTTTAATGCTAAAAAATTTTTCAGACTCTTATGAAACAGCACTTTCGCAGTATGGGATTTTTGAGGGAATTATAATCCCCGTTATATTCTTTCCATCAACACTACTGCAAAGTCTGTCGCTCATTCTTCTTCCTGAAACAGCAAGAGAAACACAGAGTAAAAATACCGAGAAAGTAAAGGAACTTTCGTCTGACGCTTTAAGAAAAGCCTTTTCTATCGCGATTATCTCAGCTTTCTTCATATTCTCATATGCAGGCGAACTCGGCGGAATGTTATCGGATAGTCCCTTGGTTATAAAGACGCTTAAACTCATATGCCCCGTTATTCCTTTTATCTATGTTGAGATAGTAACAGAAAGCATTTTAAAGGGAATGGGAAAGCAGACCTTCTGCATAATAAACTCGATGGCCGAATACATAATAAGAATTTCGGCGGTTCTGATTTTTGTTAAGATGATAGGATTTTACGGCGTTATCGTTTCATACTTTTTAAGCAACATAATCTGCAACATAATAAGAATAACTGCCCTTATGAAGCTTACATCTATGACATTTGATTTTGTAGGAAATATTCTTATTCCCGTATTCTCATCTATGGTTTCGATAAAACTTTCACGCATATTATGGTCGGTTTTTCCTATGGGTGTTTTCTCTCTCATAATAGCGGGGATTTTTGCTGTCATTCTTTTTATTTTAATAAGCGTTGCACTCGGCAAATTCTGTCTTGAAAAAACAAAAAAGAGTACCTTTGTTTAAGGTACTCTTTTTATTTGTTCAGTTCTTCAAAGTGTTCTTTTGTCATAATATTTGTATGCCCTTTTCTGACTTCGTTCATTAAAGGAACACTGACATCATCGCAGGAATGATGATATACAAAGCCTAACTTTTCCTGAACCCGCTTTGACTTTTCGTTTCCGTCATAATATCCACACCATACAGTAGTCATTTTAAGGTCATAAAACGCTCTTTCAAGAAGTGCTTTCGACGCTTCGGGAATAAGCCCTCTGCCCCAGAAATCCTTTCCTATCCAGTAACCGAGTTCGCATTCGTCATCGCGGTCGGTCATATCGGTAGCGTCGCCCGTCATAAGAGAAATGCTTCCTATCGCGATATTGTCTTCTTTAAGGCAGACGGCATAACATTCGTCACTACTAAAAACCGTTCTTATAATTTCAAGGCTTTCTTCTACGGATTTATGCGGCGGCCAGCCTGCTATCGGGCCTATCGCTTCGTCTTTCGCGTAATTATAAAGGCTTTTTGCGTCGGATTCTTCCCATTTTCTTAAAATAAGACGCTCTGTTTCTATCTTCATTTTTCACATCTCCTCTTTACTTACTCCCCGTCATAACAAGGGCAAAAATCATAACGAGAACTATCGCAATTCCTATTCCGCCTGTTATTATCGATGACGCTGCCATTTCTTCGGGGGCAAAATATTCTGTCGGTTTATCGGGATTTATGAGAATTTCTTTTTCATCGCCTACTCTTACATCAATGTTATTACTGTAAACATCATCGCAGAGTTTTATAGTTCTGCCGTCATAATAAATCTCATAAACGGGACAAGCAAGCATATGGCCGTCGTTTGCCGTTTCACGAAGCTCGATACATTTTGCCGTAACAAGATACGAACAGCGTTTCTTTCTGCCGAAATATTTTAAAACGGCAACAATAACAAGAATAATTCCGACTATAAGGAAAAGTGACATTAAAATATAAGGCATATTTTTATCAAGAAATGAAATCATATTTTCAGCTCCGAAATAAAGAATAAGTGTTGCGACTATACCTGCTAGACCAACTATTGCAAAAACAAGCGCTATCGGATTGAATTTTTTATTTTTCGCTTCATTGACACCTGCCACTATTCCGAAAACGAGGAAATACTGTCCCAAAACGGCAGGAACAAGCCCTGCTCTTTCGGTTTTTGCAAAGAAAATCATAACAGCGATAGAAGCTATAAACCATATTACGAATATAACGGATATTATAATCTCAGATGGTGAATATTTTTTGTTGTTCATATATGTCACCTCTTTTATTCTTCACAAGAAGCGTTACTGATTTTCCTGCCATTCAATCACGGGCTGAAATTCAGGGTTTGACATATTTGTGTACTTTTTAGGATTGCAGGTTTCGATTATCTTATCGCCACAGCAGATGATATAATAGAAGTCGCCTTTTTTGGTCGATTTGTATTCCGATTCTGTAACAGAAATTTTCTGGTCTTCGATTATCAGATAATAACTCCAGCCGCCTCTTCTGCTATAATCAGAATCCGTTTCTGTAATAACAGTTGTTCTGAGGACAGGTTCGTTTGAGAGAGCAGGCATCAGCTCTATTGTTGTTTTGACAATCATAACAGGAACAATAATAAAAGCCATACCTATTATTAAAATCAGTTTAGATTCGGATTTTCCAATATATGCTTTTTGAAACAAAACGCCCAGAAAAGCTATTGTGGTAACTATAAAGGCAACCAGATAGTTCTTGCGTATTGTTGACAGAATATACAGTTCTTTCGCGCTTTCAAGAAAACTGCTGTCGATAGTTGTTGATGTCATATCATAAGACATAACTTCTGCTATTATGACAGCGAGTAAAAATGCAATGTCGAGAATTAAAAGTACAATAGACAGTATTTTTTGAATTTTCGGACTCATATCTAACTCCTGTTGATTATTTATTTTTTATAAGAAGGACAACCGTCTCAACTGTTGTTTCGTTGTCCCAATCCAATTCGTATATCTCTTTCCCATTGAAAAATACAGGAAATCTAAACTTTAGACTACGAAGGATTCTACCGTCTGCCTGCTCTTCCTCGTAAATATTCACATCCGCAAGGAAGCTCTTCATAAAGGTTTTCTTCTCAATATCCGTAAATCTATCATACAGCTTATCAAAAAATAATAAGAACTGATACACATTATCACCGGATATTTTCTCCTGCCTAATATTATACAGTCTGTTCTCCACTTCTTCAATCAGAGTTTCGATTTCTTCTATCTCGTCATAAAGCTT
>JAGAJQ010000258.1 GCA_017828955.1 Oscillospiraceae bacterium | reverse complement strand
AGCGGTGCTATTCATATAACAGGTGACGGAGTAAGAACAATGGCTATATCAATTCCCTGCCGTTATCTTCATTCACCCTCTTGCGTTGCCGATAAATCGGATATAAAGGCTTGTTATGATTTATGCCTTGCCGTTTTATCCGAGGTAGGAAAATTATGATAGAAGAAATTTCTCTGCTTCCGGTTCTTCGTGATGATTATTATTCACGCAAGATAAGAGCGCATTATAAAGCCTATGGAACAGACTATGATTTTATGAAATTCTATAAAATCGGTGAGAATGCCGTTCTTTCTAAATTCAATAGCGGAGTTGTCATTTCATCAGGCGGGAATTTTGATATGAACGAACTTATGTTTTTTTTAGAAACATTATGCCCCTCTGAAATAGAAACCGACAGCGAGATTTTTATCCCACATTATGAAAAGGTTAAAAGAACACTTTTCTCTTTCCCCGATGTTTCTTTAGGTGAAGAGATAGAGGTTGATAATAACCCTAAACTCGATGATGTTTTTTCGGTTTTAAAAACGGGATTTGACATCGAAGATGTTTATTCCGAGTGGCTGACAGATACATCCCACAGAATAAGACACGGCGTTTCAAAGGTTTATCTTTACGGAAAAACAACCGCAACAATGCAGTTTTGCGATGAAAACAACGCCTTTTTCGGAATGATAGCAACACACCCCTCTGACAGAGGAAAGGGAAAAGCGAGAAAACTTTTATATCATCTTAAAAATGAGTATAAGAGAGAATGTACCCTTTTTGCAAAAGACGAAAGAGTGTCATTTTATGAGGGCGCGGGATTTATAAAAAAAGGCGAAGATTATATTTACATAAGGCGAAAGGATTTTTAAAAAATGAGCGAATTTTTCAAACTCAGCGAAAGAGTAAAGGAACTTTCAGAAAAAGCGGAAATTTCAGCAAAGGATACTTTTTCGGGAATAGACGATATTTTAGAATACAACACCCATAAAGTGCTTTCTGCTTTTTCAAAGAATAAAGTAAGCGAGGCTTGTTTCAAAGGAAGCACAGGCTACGGCTATGACGATATGGGCAGAGATGTTCTCGATGCCGTTTATGCCGATATTTTCAGATGTGAGGACGCACTTGTCCGCCACAATTTCGTTTCGGGAACACACGCTTTAACAGTCGCACTTTTCGGTCTCTTACGCACAGGCGACACACTTTTATGCATAACAGGAAACCCCTATGACACATTAGAAGAAGTTATAGGAATAAGAGGAGAAAAAGGCAACGGATCGCTTTCTGATTTCGGCGTTAAGTATGATAAGGTTGACCTTACTTCTGAGGGAACATTCAATAAAGAAGAAATCCTCAAAAAAGCACCCGAAGCAAAGGTTATCTACATTCAGCGTTCGAGAGGGTATTCTCTCCGTCCCGCAATAACAATTTCACAGATGGAAGAAATAATATCGGAATGTAAAAAGATAAACCCTGATGCAATAGTTATGGTCGATAACTGCTATGGCGAATTTGTTGAAAAGAGAGAACCCACAGAAGTCGGTGCTGATGTATGCGTAGGCTCACTCATAAAGAACGCAGGTGGCGGAATTGCCGAAACAGGCGGATATATTGTCGGAACTAAAAAATGCGTTGAACTCTGTTCTTATCGCCTTACTTGTGTCGGAATGGGAAAAGAAGTAGGTTGTACACTCAATCAGTCAAGAGGGATGTTTATGGGCGTATTCTTAGCACCTCAGACAGTAGCTGCAGCGGTCAAGACAGCGACTTTCGCAGCAGAACTCTTCTCGCTTTTAGGCTTTGAAACATTCCCCAAAAAGAGCGAAACAAGAAGCGATATAATAACAGCCATAAAACTTCAGAATGAAGAAAACTTAACTGCTTTCTGCGAGGGTATACAGTCAGGCGCACCCGTTGACTCTTTCGTAACTCCTGTTGCGTGGGATATGCCCGGTTATGACAGTCAGGTTATTATGGCAGCAGGTGCTTTTACAGGCGGTGCTTCAATAGAACTTTCGGCCGATGCACCTATAAGAGAACCATTTGCGGTATGGATGCAGGGAGGACTTACATATCACAGCGGAAAACTCGGCGTTATGCTTGCTATGCAGAGAATGGAAGACAAGGGTCTTATATAACTTGACTTTTATGGCGAAAATTGTTAGAATAAGTTAAACCTTGTTATTTGGGAGGATTTTAATATGGAATTCAACGAACTCGAAAATGTCCAGAATGAAGTTGCAACAAAAAAGGCACCCGATAAAAAAGTAAAGAAGAATAACAAAAAGCCCCTTCTCATTATGATCGGTGCATCATTGATAGTTATTCTTATCGTTCTTCTTGTGTTCTTTATAGTTGGTCTTATCAAAGGCAACGAAGGAAAGAAACTTGCCGATGATTTAAGAGGCGAACTCGGAAAGAGTATCGAAATGGCTGAAAAGAATACAGGCACAGTTGTAAAACTCGATTCACAGAATGTAATGCTTAAAGATATTATTGATTATGACCGTATCTGCGAATCTGATTCGACTGTAAAAGTCGGTGGTGTTGAAGTTCCCGAATGGGCAGTATTTATAAGCCTTGACGGAAACGACAAGATTTCATCTGTTACTTATTATGATTTCAAATCCCTTAAAAAGAACTGGAAGGGCGTTAAGGTCTCGGAACCCATTGACAATACAACTATCGCATACAATATGACAAAGAAGGAAGCAGACAAGATCATCTCTCTCTCTCCTCTTGCGGTAACATATTCAAACGATGATACAGCAACATACCTCTATAAATATTACTACCTCGATGAAAACGGAAACGAACAGGTTTATCGTCTTTCTGTAACATATAGTCTTGAAGATTCAGTAAGAGGAATCAGCACAACAGAAATCGACTATATGAGATTTATCTTTGCTTAAACTTTGAAAGAAGGCTTTTATGAACTGCGATTGTGGAATAAATTTTGAATATCACGAATTTGTCGAATGTATAACCTCTGCGCTTGACGCACGCGACCCCTATACAGGCAAACATTCCGAGCGCGTCAGCGATATGGCTTGTATGATAAGCGAACTTATGGGGTTATCCGAAGATGAAACAAGAGAAATTCATATCGCAGGGCATCTTCACGATATCGGAAAGATAGGTATTCCCGATAAAGTTCTTCTTAAAGAGAGTGGCCTTGATGACGAAGAATGGAAACTGATGAAACAGCACCCTCAGATAGGCGCTGATATTCTGTCGAAATCTCCTCATTTCGCAAGACTTGCCGCGATTATCCTTCATCACCACGAAAGATGGGACGGAAAAGGATATCCTTTCGGTGCAAAGGGCGAGGAAATTCCTATAGGGGCGAGAATTATCGCGGTATGCGATTCTATCGACGCTATGGCTTCGAAACGTGCATACAGAAACGCACTTCCGCTTTCTGTCTGTAAAGAAGAAATAGAAAAGAACACAGGCATTATGTATGATCCCGAGGTCGTTAAAATTGCTCTCGAAAACTGGGATAAGTTAGTTGAAGTATATAAATAAGAAAAGGACAGCGTAGAGCTGTCCTTTTTTATTCTATATCAATCTTTCTGAAGTTGCAGTCGCGATATTTTTTCGGCGTTGTGCCTGTAAGCTTTTTAAATACCGCAGTGAAATAACTCTGCGATGGGAACCCCAACATAAACGCGATTTCGGATGGCGGATATGACGAATATTTCAGCATATTTTCCGCCGTTTCGATTTTCTTTCTTAAAATATAATCGGTAACGGTTTCGCCCGTTTCTTTTTTGAAAAGTCTTGAAAGATAACTTTCGTTTAGTTCTGTAACTTCCGCTAAATCCGTAAGAGTTATCCTTTTCGAGATGTTTTCATAGATATAATCAACGGCTATGATTATAGGTTTTGAGAAAATCCTGCTTTTGCTTATTCTTCTCATTCTTTTTGTATAATCGAGAGACATCTCAGCGTGAAGCTCTGAAATTTCCTTGAAAGACCTTGCCTTATCAGCACGATTGATATAAAGGTCGCTTAAATTATATGCCGTTTCGTGCGCCATTCCGCCGTCTATGCAGTATCTTGCAATAAGTGCCGCTGTTACAACAAAATGATATTTTATGTTCTGTAAAGGGTTTTCACAGAGTTTTCCGAATCCTGTTTTTTCGGAAAATTCCTTCTTTGAAAATTCCTTTATTTTTTCTACCTCTCCGTTTTTAACGAGAAGATAAAACTCAAATTCCGAACTGTAAGGCGCACGGTATTCGTTTTCCTCTCGCATTATATATTCCTTGACAATAAGTTCTTCTGAAATGCTCATATTTTTTCACCTTTTTCCGAAAAATTTATATCTTCTGACGGTATTATATCATAATTACGATAAAAAAGCAATCAAAAAGATATAATAATGAACTTTGTGATGTTATCATTTAGTCAACGAAACATAAGGAGGATTTTTATATGCTCAAAAAATTTGAAGGCTTTACAAAAGGAATAAACCTTGGTGGCTGGCTTTCACAGTGTGACCACACAAAAGAACGCCACGAAACTTTCATCACAGAAGATGACATCAGAAATATTTCTTCATGGGGCGTTGACCATATAAGAGTCCCCGTTGACTACTATATCTTTAAAGACGAAAACGGAAATACTCTTGAAGATGGTTTTACCCTTGTTGACAACTGCATTTCGTGGTGCAAAAAATATAATCTCAATATGGTTTTAGATCTTCACAAAACAGCAGGCTATATCTTTGATGAAGAAGAAATCCCATTCTTCTTTGAAAAGGATTTACAGGATAAATTTGTTCAGCTCTGGAGAGAATTTGCAGAACGCTATTCAAAATACAGCGATATGCTTTGTTTCGAACTTTTGAATGAAGTTGTTGATGAAAATCTTTCTGAAATCTGGAACGATATTGCCGACAGAGCGATAAAGGCGATAAGAGAAGTTTCTAAAGATGTAAGAATTATCATTGGTGGCGCGAAACATAACGCTGCTTTCTGCGTTAAGAATTTAAGAGCACCTGTTGATAAAAATATGGTTTTCACATTCCATTGTTACGAGCCCGTTCTTTTTACTCATCAGTCAGCACATTGGGTTAAGGGAATGCCTCTTGATTATTCAATCGGTTTTCCCATAGACTTTGATGTTGCTAAATCAGAAACAGAAAAATATCTCGAAAGCGAAAATCAGAAGATTTATAACATAATGGAAAGCTCAGCTATCGACAGAGAATTTTTCAAGAAGTTTTTCGCAGAGGCTGTTATGGTAGCAGAAAAATATGATATTCCTCTTTATTGCGGAGAATACGGTGTTATCGACAGAGCACCCGTAGACGCAACTTTAAAATGGTTTGAAGAAATAAATGCTGCTTTCTGTGACCTTGGTATAGCAAGATGTGCGTGGACATATAAGGAAATGGATTTCGGTATCATAGATGAACACTATAAAGAAATCAAGGATAAACTTATAAAGCTTCTTTAATATATGAATGGAGGAATTTTTATGAACTTTAAAAAAATGCTTGGCTTTACAGCAGCAGTGGTTATGATTTCGGGTATTTTTGCAGGATGTGCAAAAGAAGCAACACCTGAAACCGCACCCGAAACTTCTGTAACAAAAACAGAAACTCCCGAACTCAGTGGCTATAACCTTCTCTGGAGTGACGAATTCGACGGCAACACCTTGAACGAAGAAAACTGGAACAGAGAACTTCGTGATCCCGGCTGGACAAACAACGAACTTCAGGAATATACAGCCTCAGACGACAACATTTTCGTTCGTGACGGAAAACTTGTTCTTAAAGCTATAAAGACAGAAAAAGACGGAAAAGAATACTACACATCAGGAAAAGTAAATTCTCAGAATAAGAGAGATTTTATGTATGGCAAAGTAGTTGTAAGCGCTAAAGTTCCCGAAGGACAGGGACTCTGGCCTGCAATCTGGATGATGCCTCAGGACGAACAGTTCTATGGTCAGTGGCCTAAGTGCGGTGAAATCGACATTATGGAAGTTCTCGGAAATCAGGTTGACACAGCTTACGGGACACTCCACTATGGCGAACCCCACGCAGAACAGCAGGGAACAGTAGTTTTAACAGACGGTTCTACATTTGCAAGCGAATTCCATGAATATTCAGTTGAATGGGAACCGGGTGAATTCCGTTATTATATCGACGGCGAACATTATCTCACAATCAATGACTGGTTCACAGCAGTAAACGGCGAAGATGAAAAACCTTATCCCGCACCTTTCAATCAGCCTTTCTTCGTTCAGATGAACCTCGCTGTCGGCGGAAACTGGCCCGGCAACCCCGATGAAACAACAGACTTTGAAAACGCTGAATTTGAAATTGACTACGTAAGAGTTTATCAGAAAGACGCTTACGATACAAACGTAACAAAACCCGAAAAGAATTTCAGAGAACCCACAGCCGACGGAAACCTTATCTATAACGGCGATTTTAAAGATGTTGAACCACTCGACGACGAAACAAACTGGTTCTTCCTTCTTTTCCAGAACGGTCAGGGTGCCGCTGAAATCAAGGATGAAACACTCATCATAACATCAGAAGCAGAAGGCGATGTTGACTATTCAGTTCAGCTCGTTCAGCCCGAACTTCCTATGATTAAGGGCAAGAAATACCGCCTCACATTCGATGCGAGAGCAGATGAAGAAAGAGATATCGTTGTATGTGTTTCAGCGCCAACAGCAGGTTGGATAAGATATCTTCCCGATACAACACAGACCATTTCAACCGAATGGGAAACATACACATTCGACTTT
>JAGAJQ010000031.1 GCA_017828955.1 Oscillospiraceae bacterium | reverse complement strand
TCACGGAAATAAAGCCTCGGATTCTTCGGTAAGAGGAACAGAAGCGTGGTATTTTACTCCATATTCCTATCCTCTTGCAAACAGTGTTTCTAAACAGGTTTCAAGATATTTCACCAATAATGTTTATAGCGATGGTTCTAATAAAAACAGAGGTGCAAAACAGAGTTATTATTATGTAACTCTTGAGCAGGATTTTGCTTCTATTCTTGTTGAAATCGGATTTGTTTCGAACTATGAAGAAGCTATGGCTATGAGTAATTCCAAACATCAAGATGGAATTGCAAATGCTATCGCAAATGGTATTGAAGAATATCTTTCAAGATGATAAAAAGACGCTTTCGATATTTGTATCGTAAGCGTCTTTTGATTTTATATTTTTAATAATTTAAAAAACCACTTGAAATATATGTGAAAATATGCTATTATATAACTTATGTTGAAACTATTGCTAATAGAAAATAGCGATTAAGTTGTCAAAATAAGTACAATCCGGAGGAATAAAATGAACGAACTTTTAAACATTATTGTTGCAACAACTAATACAACTGCAGAAGAACCATCAGTTGCAGCTTTTCTTCTTACAACAATACTTCCTTGCGTAGCGTTTTTTGCTATTATGTATTTTATAATGATAAGACCTCAGAAGAAAAAGCAGAAAGAGGAAGAGGAAATGCGTAAAAACCTTCAGATAGGTGATGAAGTAACAACTATCGGAGGAATAGTAGGAATCGTTGTTCGTAAAGGTGAAGATACAGTTGTTATCGAAACAGGTGGAGACAGAAGCAAAATCAGAATAAAAACTGCTGCGATTCAGTCTAACGCAACTATCCACGACGCTAAAGAAGAATAAAATATATACTCCCCGAATAGATATTATTGAGAGATTCTTTAATATCAGGAGGGGAGTATTTTGCGTTATAATAATAATTTTAAAAACAGTAAATTATATATTTGGCTTTCGTCTGTGGGTATCGGTACTGTTACAACGATAGCGTGTTTAATGTTATTTGCTTTTGTTATGACAGGAATAGACGTTTCTGAGGGCACTGTTTCTACATTTGGAAGTGTATCTGTATGTGTCGGAAGCTATTTTTTTAGTTTCTTAGTTGGTAAAAAAAGGCGTAAAGATGGAATTTTAGTAGGACTTGTATGCGGAACGATAGCGTTCGTCATACTTGTGGTACTTAATTTATTGTTTTTGAAAAATCCATTTACATCTTCTTTCTTCTCGAAATTATCTATGATAATTATATGTAGCATAATAGGCGGGATAATAGGAGTTAATTCGAAGATAAGAATTTAAACTTTTTATGAAAAAGTATTGAAATCATATATAATATGTGGTATAATAGTTGCAAGGTTTTGGATGTGCCGTTTTACATATTCTGTAATTCGGTAAATAAATTGTAATGGAGGAATTATAAATGAAACACATCAAAACAATCAATGCTGCAAATCTTAAGAAAACTGCTGAAAAAGGCGGATGTGGAAAATGCCAGGCTTCTTGTCAGTCAGCTTGTAAGACATCTTGCACAGTAGCAAATCAGAAGTGCGAAAACAAGTAATAATTGCTTTACTTAAAAAGGGACAGAAATGTCCCTTTACTTTTTGCCTTGATTTAGGAGGAAACTTATGATACATAAATATAAATATAAAGATATGAATATTGTTCTTGATGTTCATAGCGGAGGAGTACATATTGTAGATGATCTCAGCTATGAAATTCTTGATTATATAAAAATTCCTATGGATGAAAAATGTCCTAATTACATAATTGACAAACTTTCAAATAAGTATAATGTCGATGAAATAATAGCTTGTTATGAAGAACTTTATTCTCTTTACACAGATAAGATTCTATTTTCAGAGGATGATTACGAAAGATTTGCGAAATATTCTGTTGCTTCGCCTGTAAAAGCGATGTGCCTTCTTATTTCTCAAGACTGTAACTTAAGATGTGAATACTGTTTTGCAGAAACAGGCGATTTCGGAATGGGAAGAAGTCTTATGTCGCTTGAAACAGGGAAAAAAGCTATAGATTTTCTTCTTGAAAAATCGGGAAACAGAGAAAATCTTGAACTTGATTTCTTTGGCGGAGAGCCGCTTATGAACTTTGATGTTGTGAAGGAGATAGTAAAATACGCGAGAGAACGCGAAAAAAAATATGGCAAGAACTTTCGCTTTACTGTTACAACCAACGGACTTCTTCTTACAGATGACAAGATAGATTTTATCAATAAGGAAATGTCGAATGTTGTTCTTTCGATAGACGGAAGAAAATGTGTAAATGACAGAATGCGTCATCGTGTTGACGGAACAGGCTGCTATGATACAATCGTAGAAAAGTTCCGCAAAACAGTCGATGCAAGAGGAGATAAAGAGTATTATGTTCGTGGAACATATACTAAATACAATCTTGATTTTTCTGAAGATGTATTTCATCTTTATGAACAGGGATTTGATCAGATATCAGTAGAACCTGTTGTGGCACCAGAAACAGCACCCTATGCCCTGACCGAAAAGGAACTTCCTGCGATTTTTGCCGAATACGATAAACTTGCGGAAAGACTTCTTGAAAACGACAAAAACGGAAAACACTTCAATTTCTTCCATTTTATGCTCGATTTAGATCAAGGTCCTTGTGCTATAAAGCGTCTTAGGGGTTGTGGATGTGGAAATGAATATGTAGCAATCAGTCCGAATGGCGATATTTACCCTTGTCATCAGTTTGTCGGTATTGATGAGTGGAAGATGGGAAATCTTAATGAAGAAACATTCGATTATAAAATAAAGGATTATTTTGCTTCAGCTCATATTTATACGAAAGAAGAATGCAAAAAGTGTTGGGCGAAATTTTATTGTAGCGGCGGATGTAATGCAAATAATTACATATATGCCGGTGATGTTCATAACGCTTATAAGATGTCTTGCGAAATAGAGAAAAAGCGTCTTGAATGTGCAATTTATATGAAGGCCGTAAAAGCTTGCGAAAATGAGTAAATATTTTTTATAAAATCTATTTACTTAATTGTGAAAATATAGTAAAATATAAGTTAAGCAGGATTAAAATTGCTGTATTGATTTTTATTTGTTTACGAGGTGTAATATGGAACCAAAATATAAGAGAATACTCCTTAAGCTTAGCGGTGAAGCACTTGCAGGGGAAAAGTCTATGGGACTTGACTATAATATCATTACTGGTATTTGTGAAAGCATAAAGAAGTGTTATGATGCAGGCGTAGAAATAGGTATTGTTGTTGGTGGCGGTAATTTTTGGAGAGGTCGTTCGAGCGGTGCTATGGACAGAACAAGAGCAGATCACATCGGAATGCTTGCGACTGCTATGAATGCACTTGCTGTTGCCGATATTCTTGAAAGTATTGGCGTTCCTGTAAGAGTTCAGACAGCTATTACTATGCAACAGGTTGCTGAACCTTATCTCAGAAACAGAGCGGTAAGACATCTTGAAAAGGGAAGAGTTGTTATTTTTGGATGTGGAACAGGAAACCCTTTCTTCTCAACAGATACAGCTGCGTCGCTCAGAGCTGCTGAAATAGATGCAGAGATTATTCTTAAAGCAACTATGGTAGATGGCGTATATGATAAGGATCCTAATCAGTATGATGATGCTGTAAGATATTCAACGATTAATTTCAGCGAAATTCTTGCAAAGGGCTTAAAAGTTATGGATATGACGGCTGCGTCTATGTGCCGTGATAACAATATACCTATCCTTGTATTTAACCTTGATAATCCCGATAATATTTATAAGTCTCTTCTTGGCGAAGATGTCGGAACATTGGTTACAACAGATTAATTTGAAAGGACAGATTAAAAATGAAAGAACAGATGAATTCAGCAAAAGAAAAGATGGAAAAATGTCTTAACTCTCTTAAACACGAATATTCAACAATCAGAGCAGGAAGAGCTAATCCTGCAGTTCTTGATAAAGTTCTTGTAGATTATTACGGAGCTCCTACACCTGTTAATCAGTTAGCTGCAATTTCAGTTGCTGAAGCAAGAGTTCTTGTTATTCAGCCTTGGGATGCTTCAGCACTCAAACTTATCGAAAAGGCTATTCTCGCATCTGAAATAGGAATCACTCCTACAAATGATGGTAAGCTTTTGAGACTTACATTCCCTCAGCTCACTGAAGAAAGAAGAAAAGAACTTTGTAAGCAGATTAAAAAATTTGCCGAAGAAGGCAAGGTTACTATCAGAAATATCAGAAGAGATGCTATGGATAAGTTTAAAGCAATGAAGAAGAATTCTGAAATCACAGAAGATGATCTTGCGAATTGC
>JAGAJQ010000257.1 GCA_017828955.1 Oscillospiraceae bacterium | reverse complement strand
GTTGACGCTATAAGAGCGATCCGTAACCGCAGAGGAGAAATGAATGTTCCTCCTTCGGTTAAGGCACATATTTTCATCGAAACAAAGGAAGAAGAAGTGTTCTCAATGGGAACAATGTTCTTTGAAAAGCTCGCATCAGCAAGTGAAATCACAATAGGCGACACATTTGATATGCCTAACGCAGTTACCTGCGTAACAGACGCCGCAAGAATTTTCATTCCTCTTACAGACCTTGTAGATAAAGAAAAAGAACTCGCTCGTCTTAATAAAGAAAAGGCTTCTGTTCAGAAGGATATTGACTTCTCAAGCGGAAAACTTAACAATCAGGGATTTATTTCAAAGGCCCCCGCACAGCAGGTTGAAGCAGAAAAGGCAAAACTTCTCAAAGCACAGGAAAAGATGGCAAAGATCGAGCAGTCTATTGCTGCTCTTAAGTAAATTTTCAGAGGTGACAGAGTTTGACATACGATATGGCGATGGATTTTATAAATAGTTTTACCAAATCGGGAAAACCCGTTGAGGATCTTTCTCGCTTTGCATATCTTATGAATGAGCTTGGAAATCCACAGGCTCACTTAAAGTGTATCCATATTGCAGGAACAAACGGAAAAGGCTCTGTTACCCGCTATTGTGCAGAGGCTTGCAGACTTTCAGGCTATAAAACAGGTGAATTTACTTCGCCTTATGTTATCGAATATACCGACAGAATAAGGGTTAACGGGGTAAATATTCCAAAACACCGCCTTGCAGAAATCTGTGAAATGGTCGAAGAGGCTTGTGGCGATAATAAGGATTATTCACAGTTTGAAATAACAAACGCTATTGCTTTTGAATATTTCTATGAAGAAAAATGTGACATCGTATGCCTCGAAACAGGCGTGGGAGGACTTTTAGACTCAACAAACATAATAGACAATCCTCTCGTTTCTGTTATAACTTCAGTAGCACTTGACCATACCGCAATTCTCGGCGAAACAGTTGAGGAAATCGCAAAGCATAAAGCAGGAATTATAAAGCCCGGCGTTCCGGTTGTCGCATCAATATCCTGCCCGAAATCAGCACAGACTGTAATAATTCAGACAGCTGCAAGAAACGACAGCGAATTCATAGTTCCCGATATAAATACACTCAAAATCAAAAGTACAAATATCTGGGGAAATAAGTTCATCTATAAGAGTAAAGAATACAGCACAAAAATGATAGGCAGACATCAGATGATAAATGCTATGACTGCTATTGAAGCGCTCGATCAGGTAAAGCGTCAGGGGTATAGCGAACTTCTTTCGGATAATGTAAAACAGGCGCTCAAAACTGCCTCTATTCCCGGAAGAATGGAAATATTAAATCTCGATCCGCTGTTCCTTCTCGACGGATGTCATAATCCCGAGGCTATGCAGGCACTTGTTGATGTCATAAAGCGTATGCCTAAGAAACCCGTTATTGTTATAGGAATGCTTAAGGATAAGGATTTCTTCCGTTGCGCTGAAATTCTTGCGCCTTGCGCAAAGGCTTGTGTCGGAGTGGGGGATTTTCATCCTAACTGCGTTCCCGGTGTCGAACTCGAAGCGCTTTTCAAGAAAAACGGATGTCCCACAACAACTCTCGATAAAGTCACCCCCGAAGATGTTGTTGTGTTCTGCGGTTCTCTTTATTTTGCAGAAAAAATCCGAAAAGAATTTATTGAATAAAAATTATCCCGTAAGGAAAAAGAAGAAAATTCCTTACGGGATTTTTTATTTTATGATGTTACTTATAATCACGACAAACCCTGCCGACACAAGAGAGAGTATAACGCTTATTACAGTTCCTATCATACTCTGCTTTATGTGGAAAAGATAGTCGCGGTATTCTTCTTTGAGATCTTCCGTTCCTTTTATGATCTTTCTTTTATCGTGACAGAATATCAGACAGTCCATAATAATCGCATCATACCAGGTTATAGAAAGCGAGATAGCAAGAACAGAAAGAAAACTACCCAAGAATTCTCGTTGTCCGTTTACAAAAATCATTATAAAAGCTATGATTATCGAAAAAACAATAACACCGACAACTTTTCTTATAATTTCTTTTTTACTGAAACGAGTTTTCTGTTCTTTTGGAATAACTCCCATTTCTCGTAGTCGCTCTCTTATTTTCGGCGGATAACTTCCTGCCATAAGAAGATTATCTTTTTTGTGGACAAGAGCTATCAACAGATGAAATACAAGACAACATACAATACATTCAATTATAAGTATCATATCAATCAATCCTTCCGCATCTCATAGCGTTGAGTATTGCGATAACAGAAACACCGACATCCGCAAAAACTGCAAGCCACATATTCGCAATTCCGAAAATGCCGAGTATCATTATTATTCCTTTTACCAAGAGTGCAAAAACAATATTTTGCATAACAATACTCATAGTTTTTTTAGAAAGCTTTACAGCGAGTGGAATTTTAACGGGATTATCGTCTGTAATAACAACATCAGCAGCCTCAATAGCGGCATCAGAACCAAGTCCGCCCATAGCAATTCCTACATCAGCCATAGTGAGAACAGGTGCGTCATTTATTCCATCACCAACGAAGATAAGCGATTTCTCTTTCTGTTTTTCTTTTAAGAATTTTTCGACAAAAGAAACCTTGTCATCAGGCAGGAGCTCAGAATAAATTTCTTTTATTCCTAATTTTTTTCCAACATTTTCAGCAACTTCTTTTCTGTCACCCGTAAGCATTATTTTTCTATTTACAGAAAGTTTGTCAAGTTCGTTAAGGGCTTTTTGTGAGTTTTCTTTTATCTCATCCGAAATAACGATATATCCAAAGAAAACTTTGTCTATCGCGACATAAACAACCGTTCCTGCTGAATTGCATTCCTTATATTCTGCACAGATTTTCTTCATCAGCTTTTCGTTTCCGACGGCGATTTCTTTTCCGTCAACAACGCTTATAACTCCGTGTCCCGAGATTTCTTCTGTTTCAGAAACAGCATTTTTAGGAAGTTCTTCGTTATAAGCTTCTTTTAAAGAAAGAGAAACGGGATGATCCGAAAAGCTTTCCGCAACAGAAGCATATCTGAGAAGTTCTTTTTCGCTGTATTTTTCAGAGTATATTTCCGTAACTTTAAAATTTCCCTTTGTAAGAGTTCCTGTCTTGTCAAAAACAGCGATTTCCGCTTTTGATAAACTTTCTATGCAAGTGCTTCCCTTTATGAGTATTCCTTTTTTAGAAGCACCACCTATTCCTCCGAAGAAACTTAAGGGAACAGAAATAACAAGTGCGCAAGGGCAGGAAATAACAAGCATAATAAGCGCCTGTTCAATCCATTCAGCCCATACTCCGTTAAAGAATAATGGCGGAATAACTGCTATAATAACAGCAAGGAGTATAACTGCAGGCGTATAGTATTTCGCAAACTTTGTTATAAAATTTTCTGATTTTGCTTTTCTTTGAGAAGAATTTTCTACAAGGTCAAGAATTTTAGCAACAGTTGAGTTGTCATAAGTCTTTGTTGTTCTTGCTTTTAAAAGACCTCTTCCGTTTACGCAACCACTTATGAGATTATCGCCTTTTTCTACATCACGAGGAATAGATTCGCCCGTTAAAGCAGATGTGTTTATTTCGGATTTTCCTTCAATAACAACAGCGTCAATCGGAATTTTTTCACCGGGCTTTATAACAATAATTTCGCCTTCGCTGACCTCTTCGGGCATAACTTCTTCGATTTCACCGTCACGTTCAACATTTGCATAATCGGGACAGATGTCCATAAGGTCTGATATAGATTTTCTTGAACGATGAACAGCGATATTCTGAAAAAGTTCTCCTACCTGATAAAAAAGCATAACCGCAACGGCTTCGGGATATTCTTTTAAAATAAAAGCGCCGATAGTTGCTATAACCATAAGAAAGTTTTCATCAAATATCTGACCGTGAAATATATTTCTTACCGCTTTGATTAAAATATCATATCCGATTATAAGATAGGGGATAAGGTAAACTATCAGCATTATGAGTTTGTTGTCATATCCCGATATTTTTGAAAAGATTGATATTCCGATAAATAAAATTCCCGAAATGATTATTCTTATAAGAACTTTTTTCTGCTTATTGTTCATAAAAATTCTCCTAAAAACAGATTCTGCAATCGGGTTCTATTTTCTTGCATATTTTCTGCGCTTTTTCAATTATTTCAGAAAGAACAGATTCGTCTGCCTCGATTGTAAGGCGTTGACGCATAAAACTTACGTTTGCATTTTCAACACCGTCTATCTTGTTTATTGCATCTTCCATTTTAGCAGCACAATTTGCACAATCGAGATTTTCGAGTTTATAAACCTTTTTCATAACTATATAGCCTCTTTCTTCTTGTTGATAACTGCATACCCTACGGGAATAACCCCGTCGATTACTTTAAGATGAATATCTCCGATTTCTGCATTTTCAAGTAAATCGAGATAACTGTCAACAGTAAAACTTGTTTTCTGATTGTAGCCTAAAAGCTTGTAAAGTCTTATCGCAGGCATTTTATCGTCAACAAGAAATGTCGGAAGAATAAGCCTTCCGCCTTTCTTTGTAACCCTCGCAAGTTCTTTTATTGCAATTTCGGGATTTTCTATAAGATGAAGAATATTCCCCGCGATAACAACATCATAACTTTCATCTGCGTCATCAAGAGAGAAGATATCTCTTGTGTCAAAGAATATATTTTTGATCCCTTTTCTTCTGCATTTCTTTTCTGCTGTTTCAAGCATCTTTTCAGAAAGGTCTGTTGAAATAACACTTTCTGCGTTTTTTGCTGCTGCTATTGAAAGTTCACCTGTTCCCGCAGCACAGTCAAGAACCTTAGCACCAACGGGTACAAGTTTTGCTGTATTACAAAGCATTTCTCTGTATGCTTTTTTATTGAGCGATTCTGCTAAATCATAAATGCCCGAAACTTTATCCCAGAAACTCATTTTATCCACCTCATTCTTCAATATGTTCAAGCCCTTGCTGAAGTATAGTCTTTACGTGACCGTCAGAAAGGGAATAGAATACTGATTTTCCGTCACGTCTGCATTTAACAAGCTTACTCTGCTTGAGTGCTCTCAACTGATGCGAAATAGCAGACTGTGTCATCCCGAGAATTGTTGCAAGGTCGCATACACACATTTCTGACTCCGAAAGAACATAGAGAATTCTTATTCTCGTTGAATCTCCGAAAACTTTGAAAAGTTCTGCTAAATCATAAAGAATTTCTTCGTCGGGCATAACCGATGAAACCTTTTCAACTATTTCATCGTGCGCGTGGATATAATCACATTTTTCTATCATT
>JAGAJQ010000256.1 GCA_017828955.1 Oscillospiraceae bacterium | reverse complement strand
GTCAGTATTAACAGAAAATAGTTTTAAAAATTGTAATATTTGCACAATACATTTTGTCTGACTATAATAAAACAGAGTTTAAAAATAACTTGCAGATATTAACAAAGTGTGGTACAATAATATGTATATTATGAATGCAAGGAGGTCTGGCGATGGAATTATTCAAAAAGAGAAGTAAATTTTATAAAGAACTCAAAGCCAGACTGAAGGAAAACAAGTTTCAGCTTGGAAGAGAAATCGAGCCCGATGTATATGAAGTTATAAACGGGGCTATGTCATTCAACTTTGACGTTAAGGCGGCCAAGAGAGAATATGATCAGACTAAAAGCACCGTTTTAATGGACAGGCTTATAAGAAATCTTGAGCTTGATTTTGCGGCTAAGTACAAACTTGCGGTTTTTCACAACGCACAGAGATTTTTACGTGCGCTTGTAATGAGAGAAGAAGATGTAAACGAAAGTTATATATACACGGATTTTGTTGACAACTTGAAACAGGTTATCGCTTTTACGACAGACGATAAGAATGCGTATCCTCTGAATGCGGCATATCTCAAAAAATGGGGTGTTCCCAAGGATGTTGTATTTTCTGTTGCGGACAAGAATATGTGTGACCTTTTCAGAAAATCCGAGCTTCGCGTTTCTCAGATCGCAGGCGAGATAAAGGTTGTTGAATTTGAAAGCAGTTATGAAGAACTTGCGGCATCGCTTATGATGTGTTCGGATTTCAAGAATTTCGTTTCGCAGAAACTCGGGTCGAGATTTTTGGTTGTTGCACCTTCGGCAGAAACGCTTCTTGCGGTTGAAGATGTTACAAACGATGTTATAGAAATTTTTGGCCCTCTGGTTGTTGAAGAATACAAGAAGGCGAAGAGTAAGCTTTCTACTAATGTTTATCTTTTCTCACAGACGGGAATATCCGTTGCGGGAAGATTTCAGTGCTGATTGAAACGGGGAGAGTAAAATGAATTATAAAAAGAAAAAGAATTTTCTCAGAGTTGTGATGATAGTTGTAGCAATTCTTATGTTTGTTGGTGTTGCTATGAGTGGTCTTGTTACTGCTTTTGCGGCGGAGGATGTTACTGTTGAAACATTTGAAAGCGGTTCATTATACAGTGCTTTCAATGAAGCGAAAGAAGATACAGACCAGAACAATGTAAAATCATTTACAGTTAAATCGGGCGTTGTTTCATCGGCTGATTTTTCTATGTTCGGAAATCTTTCTTCCTGCGAAATCATTGACCTTTCGGGAACTGAATTCGAGGGCGGAAAAATCCCCGATAACTTTATGAGCGGAAGAAGGGTTTCAGAATTCTATGCTCCTAAAAACATTACTACTATCGGAAACAACGCTTTTTCGGGTTGCGGAAATTTAAAGAAACTTTCTTTTACAAATTCTCTTGAAATGGTAGGAAACAGAGCTTTTGAAAGTTGCTCATCACTTACATCGGTTTATTTCCCCGAAAGTCTTAAACTCGTTGATGAATGTGCTTTCAGAGGAAGCGGACTTACTGATATTTATTTTTACGGAAACGCTCCCGAAGTTAAAAGCGAGGCTTTTCCTACATCAGCCACAATACATATAACAGAAAACGCTACGGGATTTGATTCTGATTTCTGGAATAACTACAACATAGTTAAAGATGTTGTCAAGGATAACAGTGCTACTCCCGCTGAAACAACGGTAGGCGCGGTTTCGGAAGAAACGGTTTCACCCATAGAAACAGAAGCTCCTGCTGAAACAACAGTTACAGAAGTTACATACGGCGCTTATGCGGAAGATACCGAAAAGGCAGAAGAAGTTTCGGGAAATAATGCAAACAAGAACAGTGCGGTTATCGTTATAGTTATTGCGGCGGCTGTTGTTATCATCGCGGTTGTTATCGCGGCGGCTGTTGTTATCGTTATGATGCAGAAGAATAAAAACGGCAACGGATACATCAATGTAGACGAAAACAACAACGCAAAGGAAGAATAAATGCAGAAGATACTCGGATATATGCGAAAAGCTATACAGGAGTTTGACCTTATTGAAAACGGCGACAGAATAGCGGTCGGTGTTTCGGGAGGGAAAGACAGTCTTGTTATGCTTAAAGGTCTTGTTCTTTTAAAGAGGTTTATCGGCATAGAATATGATGTTGTTGCTGTTACATTGGATCCCGGTTTTGACGGCGTCTGGGGAGATTACAGTGATGTTCAGAAACTTTGTGATGAACTCGGCGTTAAATATGTTTTGAAAAGAACGCAGATTGGCGAAATTGTCTTTAATGTAAGGAAAGAGGATCATCCTTGTTCACTCTGTGCAAGAATGAGAAGGGGTGCTTTACACGATGCGGCTATCGAAGAAGGCTGCAACAAGGTAGCACTCGGTCATCATTACAACGACGCGGTTGAAACATTTATGATGAACCTTTTTATCGAGGGCAGAATAGGTTGTTTTTCACCTAAAAGTTATCTTTCAAATAAAAAGTTATGGCTTATAAGACCTCTCGTCTTTTCGCCCGAAAAGGAGATAAAACGGGTTTCGAGAAAGATGGAGATGAATGTTGTAAAGTCAAAGTGTCCCGTTGACGGACATACAAAAAGAGAAGAAATGAAGAACTTTTTAGCCGAAAGAGAAAAGCTCGACCATGGTTTTACCGACAGAATTTTCGGTGCTATGAGAAGAGCAGGAATCGACGGCTGGGAAATAAAACAGAAGGAGTAATTTAAAATGAAAGAAAATGAAAAAGGCAAAGTTAAATGGCTTAAACCGAAAAAAGCGAAAGAGATAGAGTATATTGTTATAGCTATAACGATTGGTTTGTCTTTTATTCCGCTTATATTTTTGGAATACTCACATGAAAACAGATGGATACTCTGGGCTATATATCCAGTCTGCATAGTGGCTGCGGTAGGTATGGCTATTTTTGACTATATATTCTATGTATGCCCTCATTGCGGAGAGTATCTCAAAAAAAATCCCGGAAACAAATGCAGTTTCTGTGGAAAGGATTTAAATAAAACTCCATACGAACTCAAACAAGAAGAAAAGGCTATGGAAGAAAGAAGAAAGCAGAGAGAAGCAGCGGAAGAGTAATCTTCCGCATAACACGCGGGTGTGGCGAAACTGGCAGACGCACGAGATTTAGGTTCTCGCGCCGTAAGGTGTGCAGGTTCAAGTCCTGTCACCCGCACCAGCCGAGTGACCTCGGCGGGACAGATCGGGTTTACTTTTAGTAAGCCCGATATTTTTATACTCATATTTACTATTGACATTTGTATTTTTCGGCATTATAATGTGGGTGGAGTGTGAAACTCCGCATTAAAATTTACCTTAAAAGGAGATTGTTGTTTGAAGAATAACAGAACAGTAATTGTAGCGTAAACGGAAGGTTTGCGAATACAATTAAAATCCACACAAACCCTCCGTTTCTTGAATAAACATCTTTCAGGAGGTTAAACAATGAACAGAAAAAATTATATTATCCGCAACGAAAATAAAAACGACTATTTCGCAGTAGAAAATCTCACAAGAGAGTCATTCTGGAACCTTAGTTTTCCGGGTTGTAACGAACATTATTTCATACACGTTATGAGAGATCACAAGGACTTTATTCCCGAACTCGCTTTCGTTATGGAAGTTGACGGCGAAATTATCGCAAACATTATGTATCTTAAATCAAAACTTATTGATGAAAACGGAAACGAAAAGGAAACTATATCTTTCGGGCCCGTCTGCGTTCACCCGAAATATCAGAGAATGGGATACGGAAAAATACTTATCGAACATTCTTTTGAAAAGGCAAAGGAAATGGGTTTTGATACGGTTATCATCTTCGGAAATCCCGACAACTATGTTGCGAGAGGATTTAAAAGTTGTATAAGATTCAATGTTTGTTTAGATGGTGGATATTTTCCTGCACCGCTTCTTGTAAAAGAACTGAAAGAAAATCAGTTTGACGGCAGAAGATGGTTCTATCACGAAAGTGACGCGAGTGCGCCTTGCGCTGATGAAGAGGCAGTTGAAAATTTCGACAAGAATTTTCCGCCCAAGGAAAAAGGCTGGCAACCCAGTCAGGAAGAATTTTTCATCCACTCACATTCTGGGCTTAATGCTTAACGGATAAATAATAAAAGCACCTACCTTTGTGGTAGGTGCTTTTTGTTTTAAAAAGAAATCTGAAGCATCTGTAACTTATCGTTTCCGTTATAGATGAAATAAAGGGGCTTTACTCCGTCGGAGATGTTTACTTCTGCTGTGAGGTCTGTCCATTCTGAAGAAAGGGAGGAAGGAATATAAATTCTTCCGACTTCTTCGCCTTTTTCTTCTGTGAGAATTGAGAAATAAGGTTTTTCACCCTTGAATTCTTTTATGGCAGTTTTACTGTCTTCGGTTTCACAGCGTTCGTCTTTTCTGACGGGGCCTTCGTAAACCACTTTGTTTTCCTCTGTTTCTTTTCTCACTGTTATGGTAACTTTATCTGTTTCTTTAAAATCAAAATATTTAAAACCGATTAAAGTTTCGTTTCCGATTTCGGCTATAAATCTTTCGTTATCCTTATGGGTTACATTCGGGAAAGAGAAGGTATAGATACTGTTTGAGCCGTGGGGCATATTTCCGTTTGTGAGGTTGCAGGCTATGGGCGCGGGAAATTTTCCTATGGGTTTTAAAGGGCCGTCATTTAGTCCGCAACTTGTTATTTCAACCTGATTTATAGAGCCATCGGGATTTATAGTTATCTTTTCGGCGCACGCCTGACGGCTGTAATCTGATTTATGGGTAAGTCTGTGGAAAAAGACATACCACTGATTATTTATCTCTGTGATACTGCCGTGGGTTGTTCCTGTCATATTGAGTTTTTCTTCTTTTGTTCTTCCGTTAAGACCGACATCACCGTTTGAAACGATAGTTCCGCCGAAGGTAAAATCTTTATCGGGGAAGTCGCTTGTTGCATAGCAGAGTTCGTGATTCTGCCACGAAGAATAAACGAAATAATATTTATCGCCGACTTTTCGCATTGAAGAGCCTTCAAAGAAGGGGTGTTCTTCGAATGATGTTCCTTTAACGCGATAGGGAATGATATGTTTCGGTTCGTTTTTGACGGTAATCATATCGTCTTCAAGAGTAAGCATAACTGCGCCCATAATGCTATCGGGATGATAAGAAAAGATTTCTTCTTTTGTTCTTCCGAACATCTGCATTTCTGTTTTTATAAGTTCTTCGTTTGGAAAATCTTCTCTTTCTTCATAGTCATACTGTGTTCCGTAATAAACCCTTATTGTTCCGTTATCGTTTAAAACGGCAGGGTCGAAACAGATGTATTTCATCATAAGAGAGCCGTCTTTATTCTTTATATGGCCTAAAAATTCATATTGACCGCAGGGGGTATCGCAGACTGCAACGCCTATGGGGACACTGTATCCGCCATAGCCATAATCACCGCCCATACAGTAGAAAAGATAGTATCTTCCGTCGTTGCCTTTTACTACATCGGGGGCATACATATATTTTCTGTCGGGATACTGTGGGTCTTGCGACGCCTTATAGATAACACCCTCATAACGCCAGTCGGAAAGGTCGTCTATGGGGGCTGAATAGGTTACATAATCTTCCATACAGAAGGTGTATCCACCCTCACGGTCGTGTGAGCCGAAGATATAAACCCTGTCACCGAAAACGTGGGGTTCGCCGTCGGGGATATATTCATTTAAAGGTAAAAAAGGATTATAGACCTGTTTTTTCTGCATATTAAAACTCCTTTTTTATAATGCGTTTTTCAAGGCAGTGATAGACAATACACAACAAAGTTCCTACAAGCACACCGAACGAAATATCGGAAAGGTAATGTGCACCGAGAACCATTCTTGAAAGAACTGTTAAAATCATCATTGTTACAGAAATGATGAAGAGGGTTTTGTTTTTGATATTCGGGAAGATTTCGTTGAATATGGGAAAAATAATAAAATTCATCGTTGCTATAACTGCGTGTCCGCTGAAAAACGAGCCGAAATCATCACCCATAAGGGAATATTTTTTCTGATAAAAATCGCTTTCTCTGAAAAGAGAATACCAGGGAGTAAAATCTATGCCGTTATATCCCGATGAAACTATGCGATAACGGGGACGGCATATTATTTCTTTGAAAATAATGGGGATAAAATATGATATTGTCAGAACAGAAAGAAGAATAATGATTTTTTTGATGAGGTTTTTGTCATATCGTTTTTTGCCTACAAAAAATCCTATAAAAAAAAGAGGGTAGAATATTATAATTCCGATTATTAAAAAATGAAAAAACGAGAACTCTCTTCTGCCGAAAATTTCGCCATAGCAAGAGGCACTTAAGAGTCCGCCTGCACCGAGAACAGAGGTTGAAAGAGCAAGATATCCGCAGATAACCGAGCAGATAATTCTTTTGTTTTTATTTATCCCCGATGAAAAGAATTGTCCGAGAAGTATTCCTATAAGAAATACAAAAACAGCGTGGAAAAAATAAAGTTCGATAAATGTAACAAAGAGGGCGGGTGGGTTTTTCGGAAGATAAACGGCAGTTGCGATTTCAAGGTCAAAGAAACTGCCGATAACGAGGGATGTTGCAAAAAATGCTGTAAGTAATGAATAAAATAATTTCTTATCTGATATCATAATAGAATTTATCCGCCGCTTCTCTGTCCTTGCCTGTAAAAATTCTCTTTGTTATATCGCGGTTTTTGATAAGATACCAGTCGCCGAGTTCATCAAACTTTCTGCTTGATGTCAAGACATAGGATTTTGTGAGAGTTCCGTATTTCTTTCCTCTCTTGATACCGAGTTTGTTGAGCCTTACGGCGAAATCCATATCTTCAAGGCTTACGAGCGTTTCATCGAAACCGCCTATCTCTTCAAAATCCCTTTTGTAACACCAGAACATAGCGCCCGAAAGTGCTGCTTTATTCTTTATCATAATGGGCATTATATTCATAGCGACATACATAGAAGATACAGCAATCCCTAAAGACATTCTGTCAAATCGGGGCATTGTTCCGCCGCCAATGTATTTTCCGCTTGAAAGCATATTCTTTATTTCTCTGAGAGAGTATTTTGTCATTCTGCTGTCAGCGTCAATGGTGACGATAATTCTTCCTCT
>JAGAJQ010000030.1 GCA_017828955.1 Oscillospiraceae bacterium | reverse complement strand
AGTCTGTTTCGGATTAATAATCCTAATTTACAACTTTTTAACAGCCAAATATTTTTATTTATTGAGATATTTGTTAAGAGTTCCCGTTCTAAATATTTCCAAAGCTGTTTTCAATATTTGCTCATTGGAAAATTCATGTTTTTGCATTATATTTTCAATTGCAAGCTGAGTGGTTATATCACATACTCCATAGGGGAAAAGTCCCTGTGTACTTTGGAACTGATAAACTGCGTTGTAGGTATCCTGTGTAAATTCATCAGTTGGAATTCCTACATCATATCCGAGCGAATAGAGTCTTTGATTAAGTGCAAGAACGCGGATATAAGGAGGATCATAAAAATAATCTGTCTTACTAAGTCCTAATATAGCGCTATATATCGTTCTTCTTATTCTTGCCTGAGGAAATCTTTTTGTTTTGACCTTTACAAGAAATTCATCAAGCGAAGAGGATTCTCTTATTGCATTATAAAATCTTGAAGCAAGTTCAGGTGAAGTTTCGGGAAGAAGTGCAAGTTCTGAAAGCTTCATTGTTCTGAGTTTATAGAAAGTAATAGTTTCTAAAGTTTTAAAATCCACATTTTCAAACGGAATGCTGCCATAAGGAACAAAATCAGAATAGTCTTCTCCGCTACGCATAAGTTCTCTTATATGCGACGCACTCGCTATATTCCCTACAATGTCACTGCTATCGTGTTCGGGGCCTAATCTCTCTATCGGATAAATATGATAAGGAAGATTTCTATCGTTTATTTGTCTTATATACTCGACTGTAAGAATATTATTGGGTGAAGAAAATGCAATACTGATATCGTCGTCGGCCAGACTTTCAATAGCCGCAGGATAGCTCATACCTTCGCTCATTTTTTCTTTAACTTCAAGACTTTCATTTACCTCTTCTGAAAAGCTTGCTGCTTTTTTAAGAATTTCTATATCACTTGTTTCACATCCGAAGGATACACTATCGATACAGCCGATATCCTGCATAAGAGAATACGCCGCTTTTGCATAAAAATGTGCAGAAGCGACGGTATAAAGTGTAGGCATTTCAATAACAAGATCAACGCCATTTTCAATAGCATATTTCGCTCTTGTAAATTTATCAGTAACTGCTATATCTCCACGCTGAACAAAATTTCCCGACATAAAAGCAACGATGTGAGTTACACCCGTTTCTCTTAATAAATCGATCTGATATTTATGTCCGTTGTGAAAAGGATTATATTCTGCAAGGATACCACAAACTTCCAAACTGATTTCTCCTGTCAATTTAATTTTTGGGCGAGGGATATCTGTCTTTTGAAATATCCCTATGTGCAATTCTTACTTTAAAATGATTTTCGAGTATATATTCATACATCTTTTCCGCAAATGTAACTGAACGATGCTTACCACCTGTGCAACCAAACGCGATTACAAGCTGACTTTTACCTTCACTTATGTAAAGAGGAATAAGATAATCTACAAGATCTTTAAGCTTCGAAAGAAGTTCTTCTGACTGCTTGAAACTCATAACATAATCCCTTACTTCTTTATCTTGTCCTGTATGGTATTTGAGTTCCGGAATATAAAAAGGATTTGGCAGACACCTTACATCAAAAAGAAGATCCGCTTCATTTGGTGAACCGTATTTAAAGCCGAATGACATAACCTTTATAAGCATAGAGTCATCGGGATTATCGAGAAAGATACTGTTTATCTGTTCTTTAAGCTGAGATGTCGAAAGAAATGATGTATCTATGTAATAATCTGCATTGGCTCTTACAGAATGAAGTATATCACGCTCTGTTTCAATAGCATTCTCTATACTACCGTGTGCCGCTTCATCAAGAGGATGTTTTCTTCTTGTTTCTTTGTATCTTTTAGTGATAACTTCATCAGCGGCATCGATAAATAAAATTTTCACATCAAGCCCCTGCTCCTTGAGTTCGTGGATCGTATCAGCAAGAGAAAGAAAAAGTTCTCCTCCTCTTATATCCGCAACAATAGCAACTCTATCAATTTTCACATCGGACTGTGTGCTTATTTCTGCAAATTTGGAAATAAGTTGAGGAGGCATATTATCTATACAATAAAATCCTATATCTTCAAGTGCGTTAACAGCAAGAGATTTGCCCGAACCTGAAAGACCTGTTACGATTACAAACTGCATAAATAATCCTCCCGTTTACATTTTATCAGATATAATTACAGGCTCACATTCAAGGTCATAGCCTGTTTTTTCTTTAACTATTCTTCTCACGTCTTCTATTACAGACATAACATCAGAAAATGTAGCGTTATCTTTATTTATAACAAAACCAGCGTGTTTTTCGGAAACCTGTGCTCCGCCGACGGAATAACCTTTCAGACCGCACTCATCAATAAGAAGAGACGCATAGCTTCCTTCGGGACGTTTAAATGTGCTACCTGCACTTCCGTACTCAAGAGGTTGCTTGGTTTTTCTTCTGTTCATAAAATCTTCCATAGCAGATTTTATTTCTGATTTATCTCCTTTTTCAAGAGAAAAAGCAGCACCTACTATAATCTTTTCGGTTCCCATAATTGAACTGTGTCTGTAAGAAAGACAAAGTTCATCGGGAGTAAGTCTTTTTATCTCATTATTTTCGTCAATAACATCGCAATAAGAGATAATATCTTTGATTTCTCCACCGTAAGCGCCTGCATTCATATAAACCGCACCACCTACACTACCCGGAATTCCGTAAGCAAATTCCGCTCCGGAAAGAGATTTTTCTCTTGCGAAAACACAAAAAGATGACAAAAGTGCACCTGACTGACAATATATTTCCGTTTCAGACAAAAATGAAATCTCAGAGAAATCATTTCCTATAAGAATAACCACTCCGTTAAAACCGTTATCATCAACTATAAGATTTGAGCCGTTTCCTATAATGACATATGATATATTACACTCTCGACATTTTTTCCTTATAGCAATACACGATTCAACAGAATTTATCTTTACAAGAAATCTGCAGTTTCCGCCAATGCGAAATGTATTGTATTTCTTAAGAGGTTCATCATAATAAAACTTACAACCGAACTTTTCAGCCGTTTCAGCAATTCTTTCCGTATAATCAGCCCCTTTGCTGAATGTTATTTTAAAATATTATGAAAAATAATAAAAGTCTATTCAAAAACTTTTCCTTTTTTACTTTCAATATGCGCTTTAATATTTTCCCATTTTGTATTTACAATCAATTCTTCGGGATAATTGTTATCCTTAAGCATTTTAAGTGCATTATCAAACTTCCCGACAGACATACAAAAATGAGCATCGCTGTTTACAATAACAGGTACTCTGTATTTTTTACATACTCCGATAAGTTCAAGCGCATTATTTATAGTTTTAACGCTTCTTGGTATAGCACTTTCATTTATCTCAACAAATTTGCCGTATTCCTTAAAAACAGGAACCACCTTTTCATAATCGGGCTTATACGCAGGATATATAGGATGTCCTATAACATCTACATAGGGGTTTTGCGCCATACCGATATACGCGTTAGTATAATCGTCAATAGTTCCGCCTGCCATATTATAGTTACCGTGAATTGAGGCTACTACCCAATCAAGTCTTTCAAGTTCGGAAGAGGCAAGTGCGAGGTTGCCGTTATAATCAATAACATCGCACTCTACACCAAAAATCATATTAACATCAAAAAGTTTTCTTGGTATTGCCTTGGTAAGATTGTGAAAATACCAGATATGAGGCGCATCGCTTCCTCCTGTTGAATGGTCTGTTATAGCAAGCGCTTTAAGTCCTGCGTCCGAAGCAGATTTTGCCATTTCAAGAACCGTCGAATATGCGTGTGCCGAAGCAACTGTATGTGTATGTGTATCAACTTCTATACGCATCAGATTTTTCCTCCGAAAATCTTTTAGTTAGAATGGATCGAATTCTTTTACTGTTCCCTGCTTAGGGCGATCATCCATATCAAGCCCCAACTTGTCCATAAGATCCTGTGCAGCATTGTATCCCATTTTCTTCTGTCTGTTATTCATGGCAGCAACTTCAAGAATAACAGCAAGGTTACGACCAGGCTTTACAGGAATTGTAAGTGCAGGAATGTTAACACCAAGGATCGATGTATAATCATCAACCATTCCCATTCTGTCGTAAATTTTTTCGCTATCCCAAGGTTCAAGAGTTACAACAAGGTCAATTTTTTCTGTAACCTTAACAGCACCGATACCAAAAAGTCTTCTTGCGTTGATGATACCGATACCTCTGAGTTCGAGGAAGTGACGGATATTATCAGGCGAAGCTCCTACAAGGCTTATATTTGAAACTTTTCTGATTTCTACCGCATCATCGGCAACAAGACGATGTCCACGCTTTACAAGTTCGATAGCGGTTTCGGATTTACCTACGCCACTTTCACCTGTAATGAAAACACCTTCACCATAGATTTCGATAAGAACACCGTGACGAGTAATTCTTGGAGCGAGATTAAGGTTTAAAAACGCGATAAGACTTGCCATAAAGTTTGATGTGCTATCTTTACTTCTTAAAAGAGGAACCTGATATTTCTCTGCAATTTCAAGCATTTCAGGGAAATAAGGAAGTTCTCTTGTTATTACCATAGCAGGAAGTTTCTGTGAAACAAGAAGTTCTATTCTTTCACGGCGTACTTTTTCGTCAACAGTTGCAAGATAAGCAAATTCCATTTTACCGAGTATCTGAATTCTTTCGGGATTGAAATATTCATAAAATCCCATAAGCTGAAGACCAGGACGATTTACATCAGCTTCGTCGATAAAAAGTGTTTCGGGAGGGGCTGGTGTGTATATAACCTCCATATTGAATTCGCTGATAATTTTTGCAAGAGAAACTTTGAATTTTTCAGCCATAATAAAACTCTCCTT
>JAGAJQ010000255.1 GCA_017828955.1 Oscillospiraceae bacterium | reverse complement strand
ACTGTAGCCATAGCTGAGATAGCTACTACGCCAGCCATAAGACCAGCAAGTGTCTTTTTCATGTTCATGAAAAAAGTCCTCCTTTGTGTTGTTGTTTTTTGTTTTATTTAACACACGGCGCATATCACCCCGTATATTACGCTATTAGTTTAGCATTTTTCGATTGCAGGTGTCAATGTGCATACTGCATAAAGTTTAAACGTTTTCATTATCAAAAGTAACTAAATTTCAACAAAAAGCGGTCAAAAACCGACCTTTCGGCGACAAAAGTTACAAAAGGGTTACAAAAATAAGGGGTATTTCCACCGCTTTTCACGGCGGAAATACTGTAAATGGGATTGCTCTATATACATTATATATATAAGGGATTAAACTCTCTCTTTATTTTCAAGAGAAATCTTAGCGACAACTTCGTCAACAGGCATAGCACCCATATCGCCATCTTTTCTTGAGCGGAGAGAAACTGTTCCCGCTTCCATTTCCTTATCACCGATAACAAGCATATAGGGTATTTTTTCGAGCTGTGCCGAACGAATCTTATAGCCTATCTTTTCGCTTCTGTCGTCAACTTCAACGCGGATACCCTCTGCTTCAAGTTTCTTCTTTACATCATAAGCGAAGTCGAGCTGTCTGTCAGCAATAGGCATAATCATAACCTGTGTGGGTGAAAGCCAGAGAGGAAGTGCCCCTGCGAAATGTTCAATCATATAAGCGAGAGTTCTTTCAAAGCAACCGAGTGATGTTCTGTGGATAATATAGGGGTTTTTCTTCTGTCCGTCAACGTCGATATATTCCATACCGAATTTTTTAGCGAGAAGCATATCTATCTGAATTGTTACGAGTGTATCTTCTTTTCCGTAAACATTCTTATACTGAATATCGAGCTTAGGACCATAGAAAGCAGCTTCGTCAATTCCGATATCGTATTCAACGCCGAGGTTATCGAGAATTTTCTTCATAGTAGCCTGTGCTTCTTCCCACTGTTCAGCAGTTCCCTCATATTTATTCTTGGGGTTAGAAGGATCCCACTGTGAGAAACGGAATGTACAATCGCCCAAAAGCCCTACTTTATCGAGGAAATATTTTGCGAGTTCGAGGCACTGTGCAAATTCTTCTTCAAGCTGTTCGGGGCGGAGAATGTAGTGTCCTTCCGAGATAGTGAACTGACGGACACGGATAAGACCGTGCATTTCGCCACTGTCTTCATTTCTGAAAAGTGTCGATGTTTCAGTAAGGCGCATAGGAAGGTCACGATATGAGCGCTGTCTGTTTAAGAAAACCTGATACTGAAAAGGACAGGTCATAGGACGGAGCGCGAAACATTCCTTTGATTCATCATCGGCATCGCCCATAATGAACATTCCGTCGCGGTAGTGATCCCAGTGTCCTGAAATCTTATAGAGGTCTCTTTTCGCCATAAGAGGTGTTTTTGTAAGGAGACAGCCGTGTGCCTGTTCAACGTCTTCAACCCAACGCTGTAAAAGTTGGATAACTCTTGCGCCCTTGGGGAGCATAATGGGAAGTCCCTGTCCGATATAGTCAACAGTTGTGAAATATTCGAGTTCTCTTCCGAGTTTGTTGTGATCGCGGAGCTTTGCTTCTTCCTGAGCTTTGAGGAATTCTTCAAGTTCCGAAGCCTTGGGGAAAGCTGTTCCGTAAACACGGGAGAGCTGTTTGCCATCTTCGGCCTTGCCCCAGTAAGCGCCTGTGCACTGTGTGAGCTTAACTGCCTTGATAACGCCTGTGTTCATAATGTGGGGTCCTGCGCAGAGGTCAACAAATTCGCCCTGGCGGTAGAATGTGAGCTTTTCGCCGAGGTCGTCGTGCTTTTTGATAAGTTCAACCTTATAGATTTCGCCTTTTTCTTCCATAAGCTTTATCGCTTCTTCGGTAGAAAGTTCAAATCTTTCAACGTCTTCAGAAAGCTTAGCAAGGCGCTTCATTTCAGCCTCGATCTTGTCGAGGTCATCGGGTGTGAAAGGCTTTGCAACTTCGAAGTCATAGTAGAAACCGCTGTCAGTAGCAGGGCCACGTGCGAGTTTTGCTTCGGGATAAAGGCTCTTTACAGCTTCTGCGAGAAGGTGTGACGCTGTATGACGGAAAGCGAGCTTACCGTCGTTTGAGTCGAATGTGCAGACTTCAAACATTCCGTCTGTGTCGGCTTCGTCACGAAGGTCTTTAACCTGTCCGTTGATTTTAACGCAACAAGCCGCCTTATAAAGACCCATTCCTATTCCCTTGATGATTTCGGCATAGGTAAGTCCGTTTTCAACTTCCTTAACAGAGCCGTCTTTGAGTGTTAATTTAACCATATTAAATCTTCCTTTCAGAATTTTTTTCACTTAATTTAATTATTCCGCCTGTGATTAAAGCGGTTATTGTCGAAAATACAAATGATGTCGTCGTAACGACAACGTATTCTATCATATATACAACAGCAACAAATCCCGAGAAAATAGCAGGGCCGAAAAACATAGCGAAAAGATCTTTTAAAAAGCGTATGTCAAATCTGCTTGCCAAACTTCCGAGAGCGATGAGAAGTATCGGTGCGATTATCCCTAAGATAGTTGTGAAAACAAGTTGTGATAAAGGGCATAGCATTAACTTTTTTGTTTTTATCGTCATAGCAAAAGATGTTATCATCTGTAAGATAATATATATCACGGGAACTATCTTCTTTGATATTTCATTGTAATTATAAAGTGCTATTATTATTACAAGTGCAATAATGGTAGTCGCCGCCGAAAGTATCATACACAGAAGAATATCTTTTTTATGTTCCTTCATTTTCTGTAATCTCCGTATTGTTTATAGTTTCAACATTTTTATGTTTTTTATCATAGATAAGTTTAGCTATATAGGATACGAGTAATATTCCGAGCGACAGGATTATCGAAGTCACAACGGCAATTCCCACAAGGAAAACCATAAGCCCCATAGCGAGAGGAACTAAAAATATCGACAAAACTGTTTCAAACTCATTTCCGTCCTGCCATACAGTATAAGGGGCAAACTGAGATATAATGCTTATTGATATACTTATTGATATAATTGAAAAACAAATCGCGTTGATAGCAGGATAGATGAGATAATGTTTTTTCATACATACGCAGAATATAGGTGCTACAATTCCGAATACGAAAAGAAGCGATATAAAAATAATACTTCCTATATCTTCGTTGTCTGTTATCGCCATAAAGATAAAACTAATCAGAAGCGGAAGAAAAAACGAGCCTAACGCAATCAATACGCAGAAAATAATATCCTTGCCGTGTTTTTTCATTCTTACCCCTCCATCTGTTCAGAAGTTCTGCCATTCATTTTATCATAAAGACGTTTAGCTATAAAGGACATAAGGAAAGTCTGTAAAAAAGCAACGGTTGTAAACACAACGGCAGCTATTATGAGAATAACTATAAGTCCTGAAGAAAAAGCCGATGAAACTATCGAAAGAATTGTTTCAAGGTCTGTCCCGTCGGTGACTACTTCTGTATTGCCGAGGTCTGTTACAACGCTTATTCCTGCCATAACTGCCATAAAAAATGTAGCAACCAGATTTACCGCAGGGTAGATAAGAAAATTCTTCCCCTTGAAAACAGAGAAAACAACAGAGAAAACACCAAAAACGGCAAGAAGTATACACATAACATTTCCGCCGATATCCGAACTTCCCGTTATCGCCTCAACAAACCAGCCCATAAGAAGTGGAATTACATATGAACCTAAACATAACAATCCACAGAATAAAATATCTTTTCCGTATTTTTTCATTGTAAATCCTCCCCTGTTGTTTCTGCTCGAGGAACATCAGAAGATTCTGCTTTTTTATCCATATTGGATTTTGTTATCATCGATACCGCCCATGGTATTAAAAAACCTTCTGCACAGGAAATAACAACGGTCAGTATCGTCGTCACGACTGCGATTATGAAGAAAGGACCTGTAAAAATTGTTGCAAACAAAGAAAACAGCATAATGCTTTCAAGCGCGTTCGCATCACCGAACTCGCCATTGGTTACCATCAAAGCAGCAATAATAATAAGCGTAATCGATAAAATCAATCGGGAAACACCCACAGTAACAGGAAACATAAGAGTTCTTCCTGTTTTTTTAGTGAAAAATACCGCTTCAACAACAAGAACCGCCATATTTATAGCAGAAAAAAGCATATCCAACGGAATTTCTTCTTGGAGCATATTAAGCCCTATCGAAACGCCGATATGAACAACAGACAATACAATCGCTATCAAAAGGTCTCTTTTTCTGTTTTCTTCCATTACAATACCTCCCCTGTTGTTTCTACTCGAGGAACGCCCGAGGATTTTTCTTTTTTATTCATAACCGCCTTTGTTATGAGCGATGATGTTATTGTAACGGCAAAAACTGCCAGACAGGAGATAACTGTGAGTATTGCCATAACCATAACGCCGAAAGCAGCGAAAAGTCCGCCAAAAAGTTGCATAACAGTGGCAAAGGTTGAATCAGCCTCTGCCGAGATAACTCCGTCAAAAAGACAATAGGAATAAATAACGAGTGTTAAAGATGAAAAGAACTGATATATAAGTGAGGTTACGGAAAACATAACCGCCCTGCCTGTTCTTTTTGTGAAAACAACCGCCTCAACGGCAAGTATTGCACCGATGATAACAAGAATAACCGCGAAAGGAACTACACTTGCCAAAAGAAGCAACACTCTGAAAATAATGAGATTAACGAAACATACCGCTGCCGCAATGAAAAAATCTGCCCAGAAATTTCTTTTTGTCATAGATAATCCCCCTTATTATAAAAATAAAACACCCCTTGACTATTAGCCAAGGGGCGATAATAAACCGCTGTTCCACCCAAGTTTGCAAAGAGATATAATGACCCCTTTACCTCATTGACGCTTTATAACGGAAGCGACCCGTTGCACTTACGGAAATCTTTCGTGCACGCTCAGAGGTGGTAACCGAATTCTTTTCGCCGTTACATTTTCAGCCACGATGTAACTCTCTTTAAGGCGAAACTTCTGAAAACAGCCTTCCTCATCAACGCATTTTGATATTATTGCACCTTTATTATAATAGTATCATACAACTTTGTCAAGCAGTTTTTATATATTTTAAATAGTTTTTTAACATTTTCCGTTTATTTGCATAATTTTTCTTGACAACCCCTTTAAAAAAGTATAAAATAAGATAGTATTGCAAATTATGCCCTGTTGCAGATTGCAATACCGAAAAGTGCCGATTTGTCGGCTTTATATATATTATTATCATCTGAAGAATTTACTCGTCGCTCTGAGGAACGATTTTTCCTTGAACATAGATAACAGTATATTTCAAAACTGTCGTTATTATTATTTTTTAAGGAATCGTTTACAATCCGAAGATACGATGTTTATTGATAGTTTTTTCAAGTTTTTTTGACAGATTTTCGTACTTTATATAAAGTTTGAATCCGCGGCACTATTACCATTTTTTTCAATTCAATTTTATATAAAGGAGAATGCTTAATGACTACTCAGGCCATTATATGCATTGTCGCCGCATTTGTAGTAGGTGCTGTTATAGCAGGAATTATATTTTTCAATGTGGGCATTGCATACAGAAAACAAAAAGCAGAAGCAGAGTTGGGTTCGGCAGAAAAAGAAGCAAAGCGCATAGTTGATGACGCTGAAAAGGAAGCCGAAACAAAGAAGAAAGTCGCTTTGGTTGAAGCGAAAGACGAAATTCACAAGCTCCGTTCGGAAGCCGACAAGGAAATCAAGGAACGTCGCGGTGAAATTTCAAGACAGGAAAGAAGAATCCAGCAAAAAGAAGAAAACCTTGACAAAAAACAGGCTCAGCTTGAAAAGAAAGAAGATGCCATTGTTCAGAGAAACAAGCTTTCAGAAGAAAAACTCGAAGAAGCTGAAAAAATCAAGAAAAGCCAGATGGAAATCCTTGAAAGAATCTCTGAATTCACTATGGATCAGGCTAAAGAACATCTTCTCTCAATGGTTGAAACCGAGCTTGTTCACGATAAAGCTGTAAGAATTGCAAACAACGAACAGCAGATTAAGGAAGAATGCGAAGATCGTGCGAGAAGCCTCGTATCACTTGCTATCGCAAAGGTTGCCGCAGACCAGGTATCAGAAACAGCAGTTTCTGTTGTTCCTCTTCCCAGTGATGAAATGAAGGGAAGAATCATCGGCCGCGAAGGCAGAAACATAAGAACTCTTGAAACACTTACAGGAGTTGACCTCATCATCGACGACACACCCGAAGCAATCACACTTTCCTGCTTTGATCAGGTTCGTCGTGAAGTGGCGAGAATTGCCCTTGAAAAGCTCATTGCCGACGGAAGAATTCATCCCGCACGCATTGAAGAAATGGTTGACAAGGCTCGTCGTGAGGTTGAACATAAAATCAAGCAGGAAGGTGAACGTGCTGTTCTCGAAACAAACGTTCACGGTATCAATAACGAACTCGTTAAACTCATCGGTCGTCTCCGTTACAGAACAAGTTATCGTCAGAACGTTCTTGACCACTCAATCGAAGTTGCTCACCTTGCAGGCGTTATGGCTGCCGAACTCGGTGTTGACCCGACAACAGCAAGAAGAGCAGGTCTTTTGCACGACATAGGAAAAGCCCTCAGTTCTGAAATTGAAGGCTCACACGTTCAGATCGGTGTTGATGTCTGCCGCAAGTATAAAGAAAGTGCAGATGTTATCCACGCTATTGAAGCTCACCACGGTGATGTTGAATGTAAAACAGTTATCGCCGCTCTCGTTCAGGCAGCAGACGCTATCTCAGCTGCACGTCCTGCTGCAAGAAGCGAAAACTACGAAAACTACATCAAGCGTCTTCAGAAACTCGAAGAAATCTGTACCTCTTACGAAGGGGTTGAAAAATCATTTGCTATCCAGGCAGGCAGAGAAGTGCGCATAATGATTTCTCCCGAACAGGTAAACGACGAAAAGATGATTATCGTTGCAAGAGAAATCGCAAAGAGAATCGAAGCCGAAATGGATTATCCCGGACAGATAAAGGTACATCTTATCCGCGAAAGCAGGGCTATAGAATACGCCAAGTAACAATAACTCCCCTGTTCTCAAAACAGGGGAGATTTTTATAACAGGAGGGATTTTATGTCTAAAAAACATAATACCATTTTCGGAACAACCGAAAAATCCAACTTTATCCTCAATATGAAAATGTCTACAACATATAAGATCGAAAAGATAATTTTAGTTATATCGGTAGCGCTTATTGTTCTCGGCGGTGCCGTATGGCTTTTCAGCGGACAGAAAAGTAACTATATAGGAATGGGAATGCTTGCCTGCGGTGCTTTTGCCTCGGGACTATGGTATGCAATTTCCGTTTGGAAAACCAGAACACCTGTTCTTAAAAACAAGTCTTTTTTCATCATAATCGGTCTTGCTGTAATAGCAATACTTTCCACCCTCGATTCGTGGTCAAAAGTTCAGTCGCTTTACGGAAACTCAGGAAGATTTGAAGGAGTTATTGCCCTTATTTCATATCTTCTTCTCTTCCTCGGTGCTACAATAATCTATGAAAAGAAAAGCATAGGTCTTATTCTCGACGCTGTTGTTGCAGCGAGTGCTTTAAATGCAGTTATTGCAATTTTACAGAAACTTCAGATTGTAACTATTCCGTTCAGACATCTTTTCCCGACGGCAGAAGAAAATCTATTTATCCCCAGTGGTCTTGTGGGAAGCCCTATCTTCCTTGCAACGCTTCTTGTTCTCATAAATTCGGTTGCACTTTTCGGTGCACTTTTCGATGAAAACAAGAAAAGACAGATAGCTTTCGGATTTGCACTTATCCTCTTTGCCGTTGTTGCACCCCTTACAAACTCTCTCGTTGCTTTTATAGGAATACCTTTGAGTTATGTTATCGTGCTCATCTTCGCGATTATCAGAAAAGAAAAATCTTCGATAATAAGATGTGTCGTTTATATGATAATGACAGCAATCTCGTTTGTTGCACTTACGTCGACAGGTCTTGCAGCTGTAAAGGACCTTTCAATCGCTTTTCAGGACGGTTATTATTACCTTTTCATTTCAGGTCCTTACTCAAAAACCGCTGCTGATGGCACGGGACTTTATCAGATGGGATTTGACGTTGCAAAGAAAATCCTCGGTGATTTCTCTATGGATACTCACTACTGGTTACTGGGAACAGGACCTGATTGTATCGGTTTCCCACAGTTTATAAACGAAAAATATTATGACCTTACTATCGTTCCGAATTCACTCGATAAAATCTATAATCAGTATCTTAACCTCGCTTGTTCGCAAGGAATATTTGCTCTTATAGGTTATATTGCAGTTATTGCACTTTCTCTCAAAAAAGGTCTTTCGAAGGCAGGAACTTTCTTTAAGGAAAACAACTGGCATACCGCCGCGCTTACTATCTCAGTAATCGTTTATGCCGTTGTAACAATGTTCTCGGTAAGCACAATTTATGTTTCGCCTTTCTTCTGGATAATGGCTGGACTTTTAAATGCTGATTTCCACGACGCAGACAAGGTTGAACCGAGAAAATAACTTTAATTTTTAAAAAACAAAATGGTATCGTGAAATAAACACGATACCATTTTTGTTTTACAGAGGAGTAATGTTACCCTAAATGCGAAAGAAGTTCATCTTCAACTTCCTTGGGGTTTTCTCTTGCGATAAGGTAGACATAATTTCCGTTCTTCCCTACGATAGCACCCTTTGCAAGTTCTACGTGGTCTTCATAGGGGGTATCCATTGAAATAAGTCTTTCCTTTCTTGCTTCGAGATCTTTGAGTGCTGCTTCAACATCATCTGCCTCGATGATGATATACTCTCCGAAACCGCCTTCAAGATTTGATCTTCTCATATAAACCTGCTTGTAGTTTTCATTTTTCATATCAAGACCTGTCATATCGAGAAATTCATCTTCGGCTTCAACCAGAACCATTGAAGGCCACTCGCCTATTCTTTCGATAGCGTCGCCTATTTCAGAGAGTGCTTTTGCTACCATACCCGTTTCTTCGGTTGTTGTTTCAGAAGTAGCTTCTGTAACCGTTGTCTGTTCGGGTGTGGGTGCGGGTTCCTCTTTTCTTCCGCAACCCGTTAAAGAGGTTGCGAGAAGACAGAGTGTGAATGTTGTGATAATAATCTTTTTCATTTTGTTACCTCTTTCAATTTTTATGTCGTAAAAATATTTTTTACAGAGTAACAAAAATTATTATCAGAAAATTTTTCCTTTTATTTAGTATCAGTAAACTATTGTTGTCGTTGCAGGTTCAGTGCTGTTCATATTATGATAAATCGTCTCAATCTCCGAATAATATGACCAGAGGTAAGATTCAATACCTTCTTTTTCATATTGTGATACTCCGTAGATTTCAAAATATGTAACATAACCTTCTTCAAAGATAATATCCTTGATGATTTTGCGCGCTTCTTCCATACTTGTAAAATCAACAGCATATCCATCGCCGTATTCGTCATTGTGATAGTAATAATAAATAGCCCCATCTACATAAGTAGCATTATCTGATGCGCCTTTAACAGCGTATTCATAAAGGCTTCTTACTTCTTCACAATCTTCTATTGCATAGTTAAGACCATTTATCTCAATAACAAATCCGCCGTAGTTTCTGTATGTATCTGTAATAACTGATTCTTCCATAACCTTCTCGAAGGCTTTCTTGAGTTTTGCATTCTTTACAAAACTTTCGGGAAGTTCAACATTGACAGCATCGCCATCTTCTGTATAATCTCTGATAAGAATCTGAGATACGCCTACATTCTTGAAGAAATTCTTTCCGCCGAATTCGGGATAGAGTTTTGTTACTGTATCAAGTGTTTCGGGGAACTGTTCTGAAAGAGGAAGTTTGATATAGCAAGAATCATTACCGTAATCACGTAGGTTTACATTAAGAGAAACATATCCGTAGTTTGCCTTTATAAGTTCTTCGCCATTATAGTTTGCAAGGTCATTTTTCATAGCAACTAAAAGTTCATCTTTGAGTTCGCTTGTGAAATACATTTCTGTTCCGTTCTTTGAAACGCCTGTAAAATCACAATTGTATCCGCTATGCTTTACGCCTTTTGCCTCTATATCAGAAACAGCCTTATCTATAAACGCAAACGCCTGTTCTCTGTATTCATCGCTGGAATAGATAGGATTAAGCATTTTAGCTTCGCTTTCATTAAATTCAAGATTTGCTCTTGAAATCTTTCTTCCGAAATTGGTTACATAAGTAATATCAACAGTTGAAACAGTATCTTTATAGAAACCGCCTACTTCTTCCATAGCAGAATAACGGTTTACATTTGCTTCGTGTGCATCAATAACTGCCTTTATGAGTTCGTCGTTCTTTATTGTGAACTGGCCGTTTTCTTCGTATTCAAAAATGAAAGCTCTGTTATTTCTTCCGTAATGGCTATAAGAATTGATGCTTACAGAACTGATTGATGAAGCGTTTGGAACATATTTTACCATTCCGAAACCGCCTGTAAAGCCTACAAGTGAAACGGCTACTATCATAACAACCATTGTTGCAACGAATCTTATAACAGAAACCCAGAACTTCTTGAATCCGCGGTTTGCGATAATATCCATAATGAAGAATACAATTCCGCTTATTATAAGAAGAGGAAGGAATCCGCCTTCTCCGTCAAGTCCGTTTTCGCCGATGAAAATTGATACGATACAGAATACAACCGCTGTACTGATGATATAGTAGAAGAGTTTATAAACGAAAGGCTTTGAAACATCTTCTGCTTTTCTGTTCTTATAAAGGAAGAATGCTATCACTCCGTAAAGAACAGTAAAGAATATGAAAGGTAAAAGATGATGAACTATAACATCAAACATTGTTGTTACTCCGCCATAGCCATATTCAACTGTATCTATAACATCAACAAATGATATGAATGCACCGAACGGGCTTGTGGGACATATTGCCTTAATAGCAAGTCTTTCAACATCAATACCATATAAATCGCCGAAAAGAATGAGTGTGAAAACTGCTATTGTTGAAGGGATAAGAATGTTTGTTGCGAAGATATAAATTCCTGATTCAACGATATTTCCACAGCAGGAAATAACGAGAACAGAAATTGTATAGACCATAAGAAGAACAAAAGTTCCGTAAAGATAACACTGGAATAAAAGCTGACCTACTGTCTGGAAGCCGAAACCTGCGCCTTCAAACGTATTTGCCCAGTCTACTATTGTTGCTCTTCCTACAAAGCAGAGAATAAGTGTTAAAAATCCTGATGCGATGAAGGGCGCGATATAACTTGTTACCCCTGCGAAAAAGTCGCTCATAAAGCGCTGTGTTGTCGTTAAGGGGAGCGAATAAATCATATCAACCTGAGTTTTCTTATAAAGATAACTGAAGTTTGAAAGTGCGATTAAAATTCCCGAAAGGATAGCAATACCGAGTGCCAAAAAGCCTATGAATATATATGCTTCGTTGAAATCATACACCTTTGGGAGTGCATCGTAATTTACAAGTCTGTCATTTCCGCCTACCGCTTTGAGTGCGAGAAGATAAGCCTTGTCATAGTTTTCTTCTGATATCCAGGATATAATTGCCTGTAAAAGAACCATAGGAACAGCAAGGATATGAAGAATTGTTATGATGACTGATGTTTTCATATTGGATTTCAGACGGTTTCTGAAATTGACCATGAAGTAATTATTCTTAGCCGTTGACTTCTGAGCTGTCATATCCGAGTCCCTCCATTTCATAAATAAATATTTCTTCGAGCGAAAGCGGAACAATATCGAGAACAAGAGGTTTTTTAACCTTTAAGTTTTCTCTGATTTCTTCTTCCGAGCCCTTTATGATGAGATAGCAAACGCTACCTGTTCTTTCATAATGAAGAACATTGAGTCCCTCGAAATCTTCTTTTCCGTTATAATCAACAGCAAATGCCGCCTGAACCTTATGAATATTCCCCTTAACAGAATCAAGGTCACGGTTGAAGAGGATTTTACCCTTATGTAAAAGTGCTACTGTATCGCAGACTTCGTTTATTTCTTTAAGGTTATGCGATGAAATTATCGCTGTGAGATTTCTGTCAAGCATAGCGTCAACAAGCATATTCTTAACGATAATTCTCATTGTAGGGTCGAGTCCATCAAAAGCTTCGTCCAAAAGAAGATAATCTGTTTTACAAGCAAGACCTACTATAACGATAGCCTGACGCTTCATACCCTTTGAAAAGCGGTCGATTCTCTTATCCATAGGAAGATTTACCTGTGCACGAAGTTTTTCGAAAAGTTCTTCCGAGAAATTAGGGTAATATCCCTTATAGAAATCCTTGAGGGATTTAAGAGTGTATTTTGAAAACTGAACAGTTTCATCGTCTATAAAGAACACTCTTTCCTTAACGGAAACATTATCGAAAATGT
>JAGAJQ010000254.1 GCA_017828955.1 Oscillospiraceae bacterium | reverse complement strand
TTGATAATAAGGTTGTTGCTTTTTGTATCGGTGAGAAAATAAATTCTGATACTATGTGTATCCATATAGAAAAGGCCTTGCCCGATATTCAAGGGGCATATACTGCAATAAACAATGAATTTGCTAAACGCGAAGCAAAAGATTGCAGATATATAAACAGAGAAGAGGATCTTGGAATTGAAGGTCTTAGAAAGGCAAAAAAATCCTATCACCCTTGTTTTCTTCTCGAAAAATATAAAATTACTTTCAATAAGGAGGCAAAATTATGATTTATGCTTTTCTTGCAAACGGATTTGAAGAAACAGAGGCTATAGTTCCTATTGATTTAATAAGAAGATGTGAAAAAGACCTTGTTACAGTAGGTGTAGGAGGACAGATTATTAAAGGTTCTCACGGTATTCCTGTTTTTGCAGATATCGAAGAAAGAGAAATTGTTCTTGATGAAAATCTTGAAATGATTATTCTTCCCGGAGGAATGCCAGGCACTATAAACCTTGAAAAATCAGAATATGTTCAGAAAGCGGTTGATTTCTGCGTTGAAAATAATATTCCAATAGCATCAATATGTGCAGCGCCTTCAATTTTAGGACATAAAGGTCTTCTCGACGGAAAGAAAGCTTGTTGCTATACAGGATATGACACTCAGCTTGGAGAGGCGGTTTATGATGCCGATGCAAAGGTTAGTGTTGATGGCAATTTCATTACTGCAAGAGGAGCAGGAGTTGCTCTTGAATTCGGACTTGCTCTTGTAGAAAAACTCATTTCAAAAGAACGTTGTGAAATTCTTAAAGCATCATTATTATGTTAAGTATAAAAGAATATAAATCCGAAAAAAGAGCGTTTTACAAGAATTTGAGAATGTCTATGAAAACAGATATCAAGACATTGGCTGATAGAGAAATTTTTCAAAAAATCATTGCTACTCCAAATTTTCAAAAATCAGAACTTATACTTACATATATCTCTGTAAATAATGAAGCCGATACTGTTTCACTTATTAAATATTGCTTTGAAAACGGCAAAAGAGTGGCGGTTCCTAAATGTCTTGATAAAAACGGAAATATGGAGTTTTTTGAAATAAAATCATTTGATGATGTAAAATCTTCTTATTTCGGATTATTGGAACCATCTGAAAAATGCCCTAAAATAGACTCATTCGATAACGGCTTATGTATTGTTCCTGCTTTTTCTTACGACAAAAAAGGCTATCGAATTGGATATGGCGGAGGATTTTATGACAGATTTCTTTCAAAACATAATCTCTTTAAGATAGGAATTTGTTATGATGAATGCATCGAAGAAAATCATCTTTATGATGAATTCGATATAAATGTTGATATAGTGATTACCGAGAAACAAATAATTTCTTTGGAGGACGAAAATGAACGAAAACGAACTTAATCAGATACTTAATCCTGATGATAATGAAAAGGATACTTCAAACGAAGAACTTTTTGAAATAATCAAGAATGCAAAAGATAAAGTTGATAATCAGAAAAAAGCTAATATGTCTGAAAATCAACAAAAGAAAAACGTTTCTTCAAACTCTAAAAAGAAACGCAAGAGAAAGAAGAAAAGAAATACAGGCAAAATTGCATTCAGACTTATTATTTTCTGCGTTATTATAATTATCGCTTGCATATGTGCGTTTTTCCTTATAAATATCGGTATGGAAGTTACAGGGCTTGGAAGACACGATGATACCGAACTTACAATCGAAATTCCTAAAGGTGCAACATCTGAGGATATCGCAAATATTCTTGTGGATAACGAAATAATCAATAATCCTATTGTTTTCAGAGTCTTATCCAACAAGCAGAACGCAAACTCTTATAAGGCAGGAAAACATAAGGTTACCGCAAATATGTCATATTCCGACCTTATAGATGTTTTACAGCAGGATCCTATACAGGAAAAAATATCTGTTGATGTTACTTTCCCCGAAGGATATACACTTGATCAGTGTGCTGCAGAACTCGAAAAAGCTGGAGTATGTCGTGCTGACGAGTTTATAGAGGCCTTTAACAGCGCTGAATTTGGGTATAACTTCGAAAAGAAAGTAGAAGACAAGGAAACGAAATACTACAAGATGGAAGGTTACTGTTTCCCTGATACCTATACATTCTTCAAAGATTCAGAACCTGAAGTAGTTTGCAAAAAGATTTATGCTAACTTTGCAGAAAAGGTAAATGCAAATATGCTCGGAAGAATGGAAGATTTAGGGCTTACTCTTGACGAAACTCTTGCACTTGCGTCAATAGTTCAATCTGAAGCACCCACTTCAAATCAGATGAAACTTGTATCATCAGTTTTCTGGAACAGACTTAACGATAAAGAAACATTTCCAAGACTTGAATCTGACCCAACAAAGAAATACGCGGCACTTTCTGGAATTGAACTTTATGATACCTATAAGAGCGAAGGAGTACCTCCCGGAGCTATATGTAATCCGGGGGCTGATGCTATAAATGCTGTTCTTTATCCCGAAGAAACAGAGTATTATTTCTTCTGTTCAAATCTTACTACACAGGAATTCTATTACGCAAAAACACTTAAACAACACGAAAAAAATCTTGCCGAAGCAGGACTTATTTAAGCGAGGGATAATTTTTGTTTGATTTTAATCGATTAGAACTTCTTTCTCCCGTCGGGGACTATGAAAGACTTATAGCAGCAGTTAATTACGGTGCTGATGCTGTATATCTCGGCGGTCTTTTATTCGGGATGAGAGCTGCTCCACAGAATTTTACATTTGAACAGCTCAAAAGTGGGGTAGAGTTCGCTCATAAAAACGGGGTAAAGGTTTATCTCACGTGTAACACCTTACCTCGAAATAATGAAATAATCCACTTTGAAGAATTTATTAAAAACGCATCAGATGCTGGTGTAGATGCTGTTATCGCAACAGATATAGGATTACTTTCTCTCATAAAAAAATATGTTCCTGATATGGAGATTCATATTTCTACTCAGGCAGGGATTGTAAATTTTGTTACAGCAAATGAGTTCTATAATATGGGTGCTAAAAGAGTAGTTCTTGCCCGTGAACTTTCTTTGGATGAAATAGCCGAAATAAGAGCAAAAACACCAAAAGAACTTGATATTGAGGCTTTTGTTCATGGAGCTATGTGTGTTTCATTCTCAGGAAGATGTCTGCTTTCTGCTTATATGGTTGATAGAGACGCTAATCGTGGCGCTTGTGCACAACCTTGCAGATGGGGATATCATCTTATGGAAGAAAAGCGCCCAAACGAATTTTTCCCTGTTTATGAAGATGAAAAGGGAACATATATTCTTAATGCAAAAGACCTTTGTATGATAGATCATCTTGACAAGCTTGCCGAAGCAGGAATTACAAGCTTTAAGATAGAGGGGAGAGCTAAATCCGCTTATTATGTTTCTGTTGTAACAAATGCTTACCGAATGGCGCTTGACTATCTCAAAGACCATAAAGATAACTTCGATTTGCCTGATTATATCAGAGATGAAGTTTTCAAAGTAAGTCACAGAAGCTATTGCACAGGATTTTTCTTTGGTCATCCTAAAGATTGTCAGTATTACCAAAATAGCGGATATATCCGTGAATATGACGTAGTTGCGGTAATTGATGAATGTAAAGACGGATACCTTTACTGTTCTCAGAGAAATAAATTCTCGTTAGGAGATACTGTTGAAATACTTTCTCCGTTACAGAAACCTTATGAAATGAAGATTACTGAAATACTTAACGAAAAAGGCGAAAAATTAGAAAATGCCTGCCACGCTGAAATGAAATTTAGGATACCTTGTGATAAAAATTTCACAAACAATTCTATTATAAGGATGAAGAAATAAATTAAACCCGAAGAAGAATTTAATCTTCCTCGGGTTTTTTATTCATTATAATATTTGATAATGGTGAACTTTCAGCTGCTTGTTTGAGATTTTCATCAGAAATATGAGTATAGATTTCTGTTGTTGCGATGCTCTGATGACCCAATAAATCCTTTAAAACAAGCGTATCTACGCCGTTTCTATACATAAGTGTTGCTGCTGTATGCCGGAGTTTATGGGTTGAAAGACCTTGTCCGTCAAGTCCTGATGCTTTAAGTGTATCTTCAACTATCTGTTGAACCCTGCGTTTGCTTATTCTTTTGCCGTTTCTACTTATAAATAAGGCATTTGGTTCATTCTGAGGCTGTTCACGTGAATTTATATACTTTTTAAGAGCGTCGATACAGGCATCGTTAAGATAAATCATTCTTTCTTTATTGCCTTTACCTAATAATTTAAGTGTACGGTCTTTAAAATTGATACTCTGTATATTCATTCCGACAAGTTCGCTTAAACGCATTCCACAATTAAGAAAAAGTGTTATAATGCAATAATCGCGTTCTGAATTATCACCGGATGATGAATTTTTAAGCATTTCAAGAGATTGTTCTAAAGTAAGAAAATGCGGTAATCTTTTCTTTAAAGATGGCATTTCAAGATCTTTAACAGGATTCTTCTTTAAATAAGATGTTTTTGTTGTAAGATATTTGAATAAACTTCTGAGTGCTGATGCTTTACGAGCGCGGGTTACAGAAGAATTTTCACGGTCTTTAGAAACATAATTAAGAAATCCATATACATCTGTAAG
>JAGAJQ010000029.1 GCA_017828955.1 Oscillospiraceae bacterium | reverse complement strand
CTATAAACTCTGCTTACGGCGGAAACGTTCTTCTCGGAAAGAAATGTTTCGCTCTCCGTATTGCATCATACCAGGGCTGGAAGGAAGGCTGGATGGCTGAACATATGCTCATCCTCGGCGTTAAGAAGCCCGATGGCGAAGTTAAATACATCACAGCTGCATTCCCCTCAGCTTGTGGTAAAACAAACCTTGCTATGCTTATTCCCCCTGAAGGATACAGAAAAGCAGGTTATGAAGTTTACACAGTCGGTGATGACATCGCTTGGATGAAGCAGGGCGAAGACGGCAAGCTTTACGCTATCAACCCTGAAAACGGCTTCTTCGGTGTTGCACCCGGAACAAACGATAAGTCAAACCACAACGCTCTCGCATCTGCTATGAAGAACTCAATCTTCACAAACGTTGCTATCAACAATGACGATATGACAGTTTGGTGGGAAGGTCTCGACAAGAATCCTCCCGTTAACGCAACAGAATGGAAGGGTGCTAAGGTTAACGGTGTTGAATACACATCAACACTCGGCGAAGATGGCAAGCCTTTAAAACTCGCTCATCCTAACTCAAGATTTACTGCTCCCGCAGAAAACTGCCCCTGCATCTCACCTGAATTCAACAATCCCAAGGGTGTTCCCGTTTCTGCTATCGTATTCGGTGGAAGAAGAGCATCAACAACTCCTCTCGTTTACCAGTCATTCGATTGGGTACACGGAACATATATGGGCTCAGCAGTTTCATCAGAAACAACAGCTGCAGCAACAGGTGCAGTAGGCGTTCTCCGTCACGATCCTATGGCTATGAAGCCTTTCATCGGTTACAATGTTGGTGACTACTGGAAGCACTGGCTCGATATGGGCGAAAAGCTCGGCGAAAATGCTCCTAAGATCTTCAACGTTAACTGGTTCAAGCAGGATGAAAACGGAAACTTCATCTGGCCCGGATTCGGTGACAATATGCGTGTTCTCGACTGGATAATCAAGAGATGTGAAGGCAAGGTTGACGCTGTTGAAACTCCTATCGGATACCTTCCTAAGAAGGAAGATATCAACATCGAAGGTATTGAAGATGAAGTTACTCCTGAAATTATGGATAAGCTTCTCGCTGTTGATATTGATCTCTGGAAGAAGGAAATCGCTGAAATGAGAAGATACTACGACGAAGACATCGCTGCTAAGGGCGGCCGTGTTCCCGACGCTTTAAGAGCACAGCTCGATAAGATCGAAGCAAACCTCAATAAGTAATTTCTATAAATTGCCGACGTGTATTGCGTCGGCAATTTTTTTGTGTTAGAATATAAAAAATGAAAAAAATTGCCAATGTGAGTTGTATTATTAAAAGAAAGGAGAGTGGACATGATGAAAATAAATCCAATTAAAAATCCTAAAAAACCCGATTATCCCGATTTGAATGAACTTTCGAAGAAGAAAAAGAGCAAGAAACTCGTTGCCTTTTTAGCGGCACTTGCCTCTCTTGCAACAACGCTTACAGGCTGTCAGGTTCAGGGCGATGTCGCTTATGAGGGCGTTGCTATGCCTCCTGTTGAAACAGAAGAACAACTTGCGGGTGATGTTGCTCTCGACGGTGCAATGGAAATCGAAACCTGCGAAGTAGACCTTATGGGCGAAACTGCTGTTGATACAGTATTCATAAATCAGTATCAGTTCGGTGAAGATGGTAAATGGATATTCAGTTCTGTGATTACCGATGAAGAGAACGACATTGAATATTTACTCGATGACGGAAGAAGAATAAAATTCTATTCGGGTGATCTTCTTATAGTTGCAGGGGCTACTCCCGATGAAGTTTTTGATAGCGAGGGATATGGCGAATATATAAAACTATATCCCAAAATGATTTTCCCCGATGATAAGGTTTTCTATACAGCGGACGGGGAAACAATCCTTATCCCTGATTATAATAATCATTATGTTGTATTCCCTAAAAAAGAAGATGAAGAAATCGTTACTCTCGCAGGGGATGTTATTTATACAGAGCCTGAAATCGCCGGTGGAATGACTATTGAAACTTCCGAAGAATAAAGGTAAAAATATATGAATATGACGCTTTATCTCACTATGGAATGTAATCTTGCGTGTACCTACTGTTATCAGTCGGATAACGAAAGTTCTTCTGAGGCTGCTTTCTGTAAGGGTAAGACAATAACAAAAGAAACCGCGAGGGCGGCTGTCGATTTGTCGGTTAAAAAAGGTGACGACAGAACGGGTATCTGCTTTTTCGGTGGAGAGCCTCTTCTTTGCAAAGATGTTCTTTATGACCTTATGGAATATTGTGAAAAAATTGCAAAAACAGGGCATAAATTCTCTTTCAAACTCGTTACAAACGGTCTTTTATTAGATGAGAATTTTATGCGTTTTGCAAACGAAAATAAGATTATGGTAGCGCTTTCTCACGACGGACTTATGCAGGACGATTGTCGTCTTACAAAGGATAAAAAGGGAACGTTTGATGCACTTTCTCCTAAAATAGACATTTTGCTTAAATACCAGCCCGATGCCGTTGTTCTGATAACTGTTGACCCATCTTGCGCCGAAAAACTTTCGGAGTCGGTAAAATATCTTTTCCAAAAAGGCTTCAAAAATGTTGCGATAACGCCCCGTTATGCAGAAATCTGCCCCTGGGATGATGACAGTTTTTCCGTTCTTTCAGATGAATTCGAAAAACTCTCCGAAATATATGTAGAGAAAACTCTTGCGGGTGATGATTTCACATTAGCGTCATTTGATGTAAAGATAAGGGATTATATTACGGGCGGAAAACGCGTCGGAAAAGGTTGCAGACTCGGAGAAAAGCAGGTCTGCATTATGCCTGACGGAAAAATCTATCCTTGTCAGCAGTTTATTGAAGATAGGTATTTTATGGGCGATGTTTATAGTGGTATCATAAAGGAAAAACTCGACTACATAAAAGAGATAAGAAAACCTACTCCCGTAGTCTGCGATGATTGCGGACTTAAAGAAAGATGCAGATACAGTTGTGCTTGTTTAAATAAACAATGTACGGGGAATATAGGTGATATTTCGCCGTTTCAATGCAGTTTCGAAAGACTGCAGATATCCTGCGCTGATAAGGCTGCGGAAATTCTCTATAAAAAGGGAAATACAAAGTTTTTGAAGAAACAATATGGTGAATTCTATAATTTAATAGAAATATGAAAAGACGGCTTTAAGCCGTCTTTTCGTATTTCATTTCTTCTTCCATAACGGAATACATATTTTCAATGAAAATCCCATAACCTTTTGTTGAGTCGTTTACAAAAACGTGGGTTACCGCACCTATCAGTTTTCCATCCTGAATAATGGGACTTCCCGACATTCCCTGAACGATTCCGCCCGTTTCTCTCAGAAGTTCTTTATCAGTTATTCTTATAACCATATTCTTTCCTTTTTCGCTATCACGCATATCTATTTTTTCGATTTCTATACTGTATTTTTTCGGAGAACTTCCGTCAACAGTAGAGAGAATAAACGCCTCTCCTTCGTGGATTCCCTGACGCATCGCCATAGGAATAGCTTTGTTTTTTGAAGGGCAGGAAGACAGAATGCCAAAAACTCCCGAATCGGTGTTTGTATCAAGCGATCCCGAATTGCCGAGTTCTGAAAAACAACCGCATAATTCCCCCGGCGAACCCGATTCTCCTTTTACAACGCCCGTTATCGTAACAGGGCATACCTCTCCCATTGAAAGCGGAATTATATCACCCGTGTCAACATCGCATACGGGGTGACCGAGACCGCCGAAACAACCCGTTTCAGCCTCATAATAGGTTATTGTTCCTATACCTGCCGTGCTGTCTCTTACCCACATTCCCGCCTGATAGAGATTTGTGACATTTGAGTATACGGGCGTTAAAAGAAGATGCATTGTCTGGTTGTCTCTTTTGGCGATTACTTCAAGCGTTCTTCCACTGCTTTCTGTTATTATCTTTGAAACGTCGGCATTTGATGAAACCTCTTTTCCGTCTATTGAAATTATTATATCGCCCTCTTTAAGACCCGAGTGTCTTGCGGGGGAAAAAGAACTGTTATTTGTTTTCACTTCTGAAATTCCGACAATCATAACCCCTTCGGAAAGAAGTTTTATTCCGAAAGGTTCTCCGCAGGGGACAAGAAGAGGTGTGTCAACTTCTTCTATATAAACCTCTTTTATCGGTATTATTCCGAAAAGTTTAAGCGTTGTTTTTTCGCCGAGCTTTTCACTTTCTGATTTTAATGACTGCATTGTGTTATCAGAATTATCGGGCGTTACTTTGAAATAACAGGATAAGGAAAGTTCGCTTCCTTTATGTGTGTAATAACTGTCGGGGAGTGTTATGGAATAAAATGCAAGAAGCATACAGATGAAAAGCAGAAAAAGATCTGCTATTCCTAAAATGATTTTTATTGACCTTCTCATATAAATCTCCTTTTAAAATAATTCTGATAATATTTTTCTCAGAGTGAACTCAAATATCATTAGTTTATCTATCATTTTTTTCATAAAAATGTCAGTTTTTATTACATATTGAACTTTATAATTCATTTTATAATAAAGACTATGCAATTAAGGTCGAAAAATGAAATTGTTATAAATGCTACCTCTATGCCGTTTATTTTGTGAATTATTTTCATTGAAAAAAATAAAGAAAGATGTTATCATAAAAATAGTATACAAAAGGAGGTAATCGGTTTGACAGTAACGAT
>JAGAJQ010000253.1 GCA_017828955.1 Oscillospiraceae bacterium | reverse complement strand
CCGTTCTTTCTTTTAAGCGCAATGATACTTTCTCTGACTATTCCTTCATATTTAAAAAGAACATAAGCTCTGTCATAATAAAGTTCTTTATCGCACATACAATCTGTTTTACCACATTTTTCGCAAGTTTCTATATATTCCAGACTATCAAGACATTTATCACACGCCAAAGCATCCCATTTTATAAAATCATCGCAAAACGGACATCTGTTCGGATAAAATATATCAAGAATATATTTAGTTACTTTCTTCATTCGGCAAACACGCTCTTTTCAGCATATCTTTAAAACAACTATATCTTAAAGTTTTACGCTTATTTTCAATCATAGTTTCAAGCATTTCAGAAGTTCCTATTATAATGAGAATTTCTTTAGCTCTTGTAACTGCGGTATAAAGAAGATTTCTGTAATACAATTTATTCGAGACTCCAACAATAGAAAAAATAACAGCTGGAAATTCGCTACCTTGACTTTTATGCACTGTTACCGCATATGCAAGTTCAAGTTGTTCAAGCATATCAGTATTATATTCAACTATCTTCCCCTCGAAATCAATAACAATAATTCCTTCTCTTTTGCGTATTTCTGTTATAACGCCTATATCTCCGTTATAAACCCCTGTTCCGACTTCGTCTTCTTTTTTCCAGACAATATCGTAATTATTTCGTGTCTGCATAACCTTATCATTTTCACGAAATATATAAACAGGCCCTCGGATTTCGTTTTTTCCAAGCTTAGGCGGATTGATTTCAAGCTGTATTCTCTTATTGATTTCAACAGTACCTGCTGTTCCCTTTCTTGACGGCGAAATAATCTGAATATCCGTTGTAGGATTGTATTTATAAGCCTTCGGAAGTCTGCGCTTATATAAATCTACAATAGTTTCAATAGTAGTCTGCTCATCACTACGCTGAAGAACAAAAAAGTCCTTTGACGAATTATCAAGTTCAGGCATTTCACCGCTTACAATTCTATGTGCACTTGTAACTATGCAACTTTTTCTTGCTTGCCTAAAGATTTCTGTAAGTTGAACAACCGTCATAGTCTTACTATCGATGAGGTCCTTGAGAAGATTTCCTGCACCAACAGATGGCAACTGATCTGAATCGCCTACAAGTATAAGTTTGCAGGAAAGTTTTATTCCTTTTAATAACTCAGCAAAAAGAAGGGTATCTACCATAGACATCTCGTCAACTATAAGAACATCGCAATCAAGGGTGTTTTGTTCGTTATGAACAAATTTCATTATTCCCGAACCATCGTCATAAGCAACTTCAAGTAGACGATGAATTGTTTTAGCAGTATATCCCGTAAGATCAGATATTCTCTTTGCTGCCCTTCCTGTGGGTGCGGCGATCACAGCTTTTAACCCTTGTTGTTCATAAAGAGAAATAATAGCATTAAGCGTTGTTGTTTTACCCGTTCCGGGGCCTCCTGTAAGAATAAGAAAACCTTTTGATAAAGCAAGAGAAATTGCTTTTCTCTGCAATTCTTCATATTTAATTCCATTTTCTTCTTCTACAAGGTCAATTGCATTATTGAACTCTGTTCCCGAATCAAGAAAAAACGCCTTCATAGCGCTAAGTCGCGAAACTATGTAACTTTCAGCAACATAATATTCGTTTAGATATGTAAAACACCTATTATTTTTCTCATATTCAATAAGATTTGCTTCGTTATATTCCTGTTCGAGAGATTTATAAAAAGCTTCTTCAGATATATCAAGAAACTTACAGGAAGTTTTCTGTAAGAAATCAGTCGGAACACAAGTATGCCCTGAATTTGCATTTTCGTTAAGTATATATGTCATTCCTGCTTTTATTCTATTAGGATTATCTGAAGGATATTCAAGTTCAGATGCCATTTCATCAGCTTTTACAAAATCAAGATCAACTCCGAAATCACAAAGCGCATAAGGATTATCTTTTATGATGTCAATAGAAAACTGTCCCCATTTTTTCCAGGCTTTAATAGCTATCGCAGGTGATATTTTAAAAGCTTCAAGATAATTCATAAGTTTTCTCATACCGAAAACCCGTTGTAATTCTTGTATTACAGTTTCAATTTTCTTTTTTGTAAAGCCTTTCACTTTAGCAAGCTGTTCAGGATTATTTTCTATTATCTCTAAAGATTTTTCTCCAAAAACATCAACTATATTTTTAGCAAGTGCAGGACCTATTCCCTTTATAACACCTGAAGAAAGATATTTCTGTATAGCGTGTGCCGTTTCGGGCATTTTTCTTTCGCAAACTAATGCTTTGAACTGTACACCATACTTAGGATTATTTACATATTCACCTTCAAGATAAAGTTCTTCTCCTTCATCTACATTTCCTATCTCTCCGACAACTGTAATGAGCGTATTATTAGAATCAAGTTCTAAAATAACATATCCGTTTGATGGATTTT
>JAGAJQ010000252.1 GCA_017828955.1 Oscillospiraceae bacterium | reverse complement strand
AGACAGCGGTTGAAAACGCAAAGGCAAAATTCGTCTATGGAAACTATATCTTCTCAGGCGAAATCTATGACAACGAAGGAAACATAAAATGCGAAGAAGGAGAAATGATCAGCGATGATGTTCTTCTCGCGAGAATGGACTGGTATGTTGACGGGGTGGTGGTTTTAGAGTGAAGAAAGCCATAACCAGAAGACTTGTCGCCAAAACAGTAACTCTTATTTTCGGCGGACTTGCGGTTTTAGGAATTATATGTGTTATTATGTGGTTCAAACTGAGAGAAATAACAACAAGTCAGGTTGAAAGCCACGTTTCAGGCTATGGAGCTATGGCAGCACAGATAATAGATAATTACTTGAAAGATGAAATCCAATCGCTTGAAATGATGACTTCTGTAATAGATACCAAAACAGGTATCCCCGACTATGATTTGGAAAATGAATACGGTGTTTCTTATGGCGTTATGCGTATTACAGGAGAAGCAACATATGGAAAGAAAATTGATTTTTCTGAATTCGATGCGTTTTTCGAAGCTCTCCACGGAAACCCTTCGGTAAGTTCCGATTCAGAAAAAACTCTTTTTGCTGTTCCTGTCTATAACAACGGAAATGTAAAATTCGTTTTCTATAAGCTCTGCGATAACGATGTTCTCGCAGAACACGTAGACCTTGTCTGCTACGGCGGAATAGGCGAATGTATGCTTATAGACATTGACGGAAACATAGTATTCCGTTCACAGAATACAAAGGACAAAAAAGAACTCTCTTTCTATACTTCTGAAGAAAAGGCAGAAACTATGGAAGGTATAAGAGAAACTATGAATGTAAATATTTCTGCGGCAAAATTCTGTCCCTATGATGAAACGGTAATTTTCGCCTCGGAAACAAACTATCCCAATCTTTATCTTATAGGGTATGTTCCTTATTCAGCACCCGCGGGAGACATAAAACTTATCGTTCCTCTCGTTTTATGGACATTCGGTCTTTTATGGGTTCTTATTGTTATAGTTTTCGTTTATCTGATGAGTACAGAGCAGAAAGTTCAGCAGAGTGAAGAACTCAGACAAGCCAAAATTTCTGCCGAAAAAGCCAACAGAGCAAAGAGTGATTTCCTTGCTAATATGTCACACGAAATAAGAACTCCCATAAACGCGGTTATCGGTATGAATGAGATGATTTTAAGAGAATCAAAAGAAAACAATATCCGCGAATATGCGACAAATATTGACGCAGCAAGTCATAATCTTTTAGGAATCATAAATGATATCTTGGACTTTTCAAAGATTGAATCAGGTAAAATCGATATCGACCTTCAGAACTATAAACTCGGTTCGCTTTTAAGGGATATGACAAATATGATAAGCCTTAAAGCAGAACAGAAAAATCTTGTTTTCAATGTGAATGTAAACGCAAACACTCCCGATTCTCTTTATGGCGACGATCTTAAAATCAAACAGATTATTTTAAATCTTCTTACAAACGCCGTTAAATATACTCATAGTGGAAGCGTAACTCTTGATGTAGGATACAGTAAGGCAGAAAACGATGATGAAATAATGCTTGATATCTCGGTTTCTGATACAGGTATCGGAATAAAGGAAGAAGAGATGCCATCGCTTTTCGAAAACTTCAGTCGTTTCGATATATCGGCAAACAGAAATATCGAAGGAACAGGCTTAGGCCTTGCGATAACATATAACCTTGTAAGAATTATGGGCGGTGAAATAGCCGCAGAAAGTGAATACGGAAAAGGCTCTGTATTTAAAATTTCCGTTCCGCAGAAAGTAACGGGAGAAGATATAATAGGAACAGACTGGGATAAAATCCCCGAAGCAGAAACTCCTGTTTTAAAATCAGAATTCATCGTTCCTGATGCATCAATTCTTATTGTGGATGACAACAAGATGAACCTTATGGTTGCTAAAAATCTTCTTAAACATACAAAGGCGAAAATAACAACTTGTATGAGTGGTGAAGAAACAATAGAACTTGTTAAGGAAAACAAATTCGATATCATTCTT
>JAGAJQ010000251.1 GCA_017828955.1 Oscillospiraceae bacterium | reverse complement strand
TTTTCTGAATTCTTCTTGTTCTTCAGTAGATAGATTTTCAAAAAGAATTTGTGCAGGAATAATACTTCCGGATAATAAATGTGCTCCAACCTTTAATGTTAATGACGAATCAGTATCTTCTGTAATCTTGTATAAAATTTTATTTTCCTCTGGGGTAAGCTCTCTTTGACGGCGATACACTTGATACAGGTTTATGGTGGAGATTTTTTTATTAAATTTATCATTCCCATATAACCACAAAGCAATATCTTGAGCTGCTTGCAGCAGTGCGGGATTATTTGACTTATCATAAGCTTTTAAAATATTCAATAAATCAATGTTTAATTGGTTTACCAAATCAGGATTCTGTGTTATTATATTTTCGTAATAAGGAATAATGTCATTAAGAACAAGATTGCTACCATAAATATAACATTCGTCATTAAGCAAAGCATATCTGGAGGTTATCTTTTGTTCGTTGGTTTCTTCATTCGTACAAAAAAATTGATGAGATAAATCAAAAAAATCTTCTATAATATATGTTTGTTTATTTTCAAAGCAGTTATTAAAAGTTAAAAATAGGTTGAGATTTTGAATTTTTATACTTTGAACGAAAGGAAGATTTTCTTTTAAATTAGGAACAGGCTTTTTATCTATTAAAGCTATTGTAAGAATATTAAAAATTATTAGTTCGTTCTCTGTAAGGGCGTCATAATCGATATCTTCATAAATATTAAGAATATTTAATACTTGTTTTATTCTTTCAAGTTCTATAAGTTGAGCTTCAATATTTGATTTTTTTATTTTTGCTTTTATTTCTTCGGAAATAGAAAGCGCTATAAACTTGTCATCAAGATAAAAGCCGTTTTCTTTAATAATTTGAATTAAAAATTTCAAATCAATAATTCTATCATTTAAAGTATTGACCAACTTAAAATGATAGTCAACCTCATTTTTCTCTTTTTTGATAGTTATAAAGAAGCTTTTCCCAATTTTTAGTGTTGATGTTGTTAAAGATATTGTTCGAGAAATAAAATTATAAAAGGTATTATTTTGTGTATGAACATTACAAGCGGAGTTTTCCAAGTCTAAAAGAAATGAATCTTTAGAAATATATTCAAAAGGAACCAGCGTATCTGATACTTTTCCATAGAAGTAAGTATCATCAGAAAATAAAAAGTCGATAACATTTTTAGGAGAAGTACGTGTTCCTGTAGCAGCAAAAATATCAGTAACTATGTCATTATTAGAATTAAGAGTGAGTAAATTAGCCGAAGTAAAACTGTGTTGTTTTTTACAGTGGAAGGCCAAGCTTAAAAAAATATTTTCTTTTTCTTCTTTTTGAGTTGGAAAAGGTTTGAATTTTAAATGTATTGTGGTAGTGTTCTTGTTGTTATTTAAAATATCAATTATTTTAACAGGTGGTAGTGATAAATAATATATTTGACTTTTATTACCATCAAAAGAAATATATACTACAAAATATATGCATCCACCATTAAATAAATGGAATCTTAAATCATCAATACTAACAGGATATTTAATACTACTCATTTTTATTTTTTTCATTCTTTTTCCTTTTACTTGAACAGGAACACAACCAACACAGTCTTTTTTTACTTTTTTAGCAGTTTTATAAATAAATATTTCTCCATCTACAAAAGGTTTTTTATCATTTTCTGAGATGTATTGATCAAGATGATCTGTTGTAATAATACTTCTTTTAACGGCAGTAGTTGCTAATTCTTCAATATTTTTAGAAGTCATAATCATTCTCCTATTATTAAGTAGTTATATATATTATACCATATTTGATAATATTTTTCAATTAAGGTATATAAGGATAATATGAATGATAAGATACTCACAAATTCGTAAAAAACGTAGAAAAAATATTTTTTAGATATTGTTTTGTAGAAAATTCGATTTTTTTATCGTTCACAAAAATATCTTCGTGACTTTTCATATTTAATGTGGTATAATTAAGAAAAACCATAAATTTTGGAGTTTTTATGAAAAAATATAGAGTAAACTGGGGCTCAGGGGATATTTTTATCGTTCCTGATGTTGCGGAGGAACATTTGAGACTTGCAAGCGGCAAAGCAGCTAAGGTTCTTCTCGAAATAATGAAATACAAAGATATTTCAGACATAAACAGAATATGTCAAAACACTGGTGTTCCTGAAGAAGATGTGGAAGATGCTCTTTCTTTTTGGTATCAGGTCGGAGTGCTGAGTGTATCAGATAATAAAACTGTTTCTTCTATAAACACAGGTGTGATTGCGTCGTCAAATAATAAAGAAAAAACGACACAAGCTCTTTCTTATGAGGATCAAATTCGTCAAGTTCTTGGAATTGAGCGGGTTTTAAATGAAAAAGAAAGAAGTTTTATTCAAAAATGGGAGAAAAACGATATTACTTTGGAAGAAATCAGTTCAGCAGCAGAAAAAACACGAAGAATGACCGGGAAAACATCTTTCGCTTATATGGATAAAATTTTTGAAAAATAAAACCTTAATAAAAATAAATCACTCTTTCTATCAGAAGGAGTGATTTTTATGACATTATCTCAGTATACAGAACAATTTATTGAGTTTGTTGCTCTCAATAAGGAATATTATTTTTCTCGGTGTTCTGAATTTTTAAAAAATAAAAAAATCAGAAAATGGACAGAGATTACCGAAACCAGTTTAAAAAACGCAAAAAACGAAGAATTTGCAGGTTTATGCAACGAAATCTTTGTCATTAATGCTTTTTTAGAGTCGAAAAGAATGAAATACTGCTTTGAAAGTTGTTATATAGATACTTATTTTTTAAAAAATAAAAAAATAAATGAATTTGTAATTTTTAAATATAACCAAAAAATAATTATATATTTTAAAAAAGAAAAACTCATTGCTTAATAAGCAATAAGTTTTTCGAAACTCTTAATCAGCAAGACCTTCAAAAGAAAATCTGTTAAGAGTCTTATAGTATTCGACGCTGATGCTCTCGGGAGAACGATCATACACCTTTGCTGATTCGCGGAAACAGGTCATCATAGGCAGGCCCTCGTTGTAAAGAAAATTAATATGGGCGAGAATAGCAAATCTTTCGCTGTCCGTCCAACGAAGATTGTTTCTTGCATACTTTTTCTGGGATACAATATTTGGGATAATAGCCTTTTCGATCATCTTAATCTGCTTTGCGGTGTTCATAATAACAACTTCCTTTTCATAAAATAATATTTTATCACAAAAAAAGAAGTTAAAAAGGTGGCGCCGAACGCAAGATACCTTCTTAACTTCAAAAATAATTGTGTAATAGCTATATTATAATGATAAAAATAGAAAAACAAAATTTTGAGAAAAGAAAATTTTAAAAATTAAAAAAAGGAGAAACTATGAAAGAGAATACTATAAAAATAAATAATGCCGTCAAAAAATATATGGACGGCGATAAAAAAGCATTTACAGAAATATATGAGCTTACATATCAGGCAACATACTATTATATATTAGGTTCAGTAAAAAATCCTGATGCGGCAGATGATATTATCTCCGACACCTATCTTCAGGTTGTAAAAAGTATTGGTAGTTTATCTTCTCCTGAAGCATTTGTATCGTGGTTAAGAACGATTGCACACTCGAAGATTTGTAAGTATTTTAAGAAGAATGGCAGGGAAGTTCTTGTTACAGAGGAAGAAGAACCGATTTTTGATACGCTTAAAAACGAAAACGAGGAATTTATTCCCGCTGTTGCACTTGAAAAGGAGTCTGATAAAAATGAAATTATACGGATAATTAACGGACTTTCCGATGTCCAGAAACAGACAGTATTTATGTATTATTTCGATAAAATGCCTATTACAAAGGTTGCGGAAGTAATGGAATGCTCCGAAAATACAGTTAAATCAAGACTTAACTATGCAAGAAAAGCGCTGAAGGAAATGTTTGTTGCAGAGGAAAAGAAGGGCAACAAGTTCTACTCCATTGCACCATTTATGTTTATGCTTTTCTCCGAAGAAGTTCAGGCTGTACGCGTAAGTGCAGAGCTTTCAAAGAGAATTATCGAATGTGCTGAGGTAGGTGCAGCAACGGCAGCAGGGTCAGGAATTATCGGAACAATCAAGGGCTTTTTCAGTACAGTAACAGGCAAG
>JAGAJQ010000250.1 GCA_017828955.1 Oscillospiraceae bacterium | reverse complement strand
GGACACCCCTTTCAGCAATAGGCTATCAGTATGCACCCATATATTTCATAAGATTTCCTATTGCTTACTGGGCAAATACGATTATCTGTATATTCATTTTTTCGAGAAGTCATCGCTATCAGGAAAGACAGAAGGAACTTCTCGAAAAAGCCAATAAGGCAAACAAGGCAAAGAGTAATTTTCTTGCGAATATGTCACACGAGATAAGAACACCTATGAATGCCATTATGGGTATGTGTGAACTTAACCTCGCCGAAGATATTTCAGATACAGTCCGTGAAAATTCAGAAAATATACGCGTATCAGGCAAAAACCTTCTTAATATCATAAACGACCTTCTCGATTTCTCTAAAATCGAATCGGGTAAGATGGAACTTGTATGTCAGAAATACCGCCTTTCTTCAATGCTCAACGAAATCATAAATATGGCAGTTGCAAGAAAGGGAAATAAACCGATAGAATTTCTTGTCAATGCCGACCCGTCAGTCCCCGATTTGCTTTATGGCGACGAAATCCGTATAAAGCAGGTTGTAATGAACCTTCTCACAAATGCCATAAAATTCACAGAACACGGAGGAGTTATCCTTTCGGTTTCATCAAGAGAAGAAAGCTATGGCATAAACCTCATCATTTCCGTTAAAGACAGCGGAATAGGAATCGAAGAAAGTGCAATAGACACAATTTTCAGCGATTTCCAGCAGGCTGATAAAAAACGAAATCATTTTATCGAGGGAACAGGACTCGGGCTTCCGATTTCAAAGCAACTCGTTAAAATGATGGGAGGAGTTATAACCGTAAACAGCGAATACGGCGAGGGAACAGAATTCAGAGTAGTCATTCCTCAGAAAGTTGTGGACAGTTCACCCGCCGTCAAGATAAGAAATCCCGAATCTGTAAGAATACTCTACTATATAGATAAAGGCTTTTCAAAAGAAAGTTTTGCAAAAGAAAATTATTCTTCTGTTTTGGATACATTCTCTTCTTCATCTTCTGTAAAGAGCAGAAGATGCGAAACCTTAGAAGAAACGAAGAAAGAAATTCTTTCGGGAAAATACACACATATCTTTGTTTCGAGAGCGGGTTATAAAGAGGATAAATCATACTTTGAAAATCTTTCAGAAAAACTAAGGGTAACTATCGTTCAGGACAGAGCAGACGCAATCTCTGTCGGAAATAAAATGAGGAATATGTATAAACCTCTCTATTCACTTCCGATAGCGAATATTGTCAATAATGAAAAAATCGCATTTGAAAGCGAAGACGAAAAGATTTATGATGCTATCGATTTTACAGCGCCCGATGCACGCATCCTCGTTGTTGATGATAACGAAATGAACCTTAAAGTAGCCAAGGGACTTTTAAAGAAATACAAATCATCCGTTTCAACAGTTCTCAGCGGAAGAGAATGTCTTGAAATTTTAAAGAAAGAACATTTTGACCTCATTCTTATGGACCACCTCATGCCCGAAATGGATGGTATCGAAACACTTGGTCATATAAGAAATTCGGATGATGAAAATATAAGAAAAATCCCCGTTATAGCGCTGACAGCAAACGCAGTAAGCGGTATGAGAGAGATGTTCTTGAAATCGGGATTTGACGATTATGTTTCAAAACCCGTTGAAATTTTCGCTTTGAGAAAAGCACTTGAAAACTGGTTGCCCGAAGAAAAAATAATAAGAGAAAGGGGAGATGACAATGAATAAAATTGTTGTTTCAACAGATTGCATTTGTGACCTTCCTCTTAAACTTATTGAAAAATACTCCATCCCTATGATGTATTACTATGTCACTGTCGATAAATTCCGTTTCCGCAATATAAAGGAGATAGATTCCACAAGTGTTCTCGAATATCTTGAGGATGATAAAAGAGCGACAAGTAATAGTGCTTCTGAAGAAGAGTATAAGACTTTCTTTGAGGAAAACACAAAAGAGGGGAATACACTTATCCATATAACAACTTCAAAGCAGATAAGCGATGGATATAAAAATGCTTT
>JAGAJQ010000249.1 GCA_017828955.1 Oscillospiraceae bacterium | reverse complement strand
TTCAATTCTATTGACAGCTGTGCTTCATTTGCCGAAAATGCAGGGTGGAGCAAATACAAAAACGATTATAGCTGGTTTGTCGATTTCTATCTTAGCGAAATGAATAAGGCGTCTCAACAGAGCGGAAAACGTCTTATTGATATCATAGATGTAAAATATTTCCCCGAAGAAAAAACCGAATATGGCATAAGCATAATTTCCGAAACTTCACCGGAAGCAAACAGAATGAGAATACAAGCAGTGAGAGCTTTGTGGGATGGATCGTATTCAAAAGAAGGCGAGAATAAGGAATTCTTTCCGTTGCTTCCTACATTCCAGGCTTCCATAAACGAATATTATCCCGGAACGAAACTTGCTCTTACCGAATACAACTTCGGCGGTGGAAGTAGCGTAGCGGGGGGCATTGCACAGGTCGAAGCCCTTGGCTGTTTTGCCGAGGAGGGAGTTTTCCTTGCTTGCCTTTCACCCGATAAAAATGATGATACAACATATCAGTATTCGGCTATCAACCTCTTTACCAATTATGATGGAAACGGGGGAGAGTTCGGCGATGTCAGTGTAAGAGCTGAAAATGATAATACAGAACTTTGTTCATCATTTGCTGCTATAGATAATGAAGGCGTTCTGAATGTTATTCTCACAAATAAAAGCGATAGCCTTACAGAAACGATAAACATTGATATTTCTTCCGAATACGGATATACATCGGCCGAAACATACGGATTTTCATTCGGAAAACCCGAAATAACCAAGGGAACATCATACTCTCTGTCAGATGATTATCTTACGGTAACACTCGAACCTTACAGCGTTGTGCTTATTTCTTTCAGCCCGATTACAACGTTCGAACCCAGACCTGAAGAAACTTCCATAGAAACATCTGTAGTAACAGAAAATCCACCGGAAAAAACATCATCTCCCGAAGAAATTGTCCCTGACGAAACAACATCGAACGAAAATGATGTGACAGATAATAAAAAAAGTGGGGTTGTATCGCTTCTTAAGACAGGTGCAGTACTGTTCGGACTTCTTACGGCGATAGGTATGATTTACCTTTTTGTCAACGAACTTCGCAACCAAAAAGAAAAGTGATTTTAATTAAATTGTCTGCACTTTTTGTGCAGACAATTTTTTTGTTAAAATTTTATCTTTTTTCTGAAAAACTCTTTACAAACTTAAAATTTTAGTATATAATATACAATGTGTAGTAGTATACATATATACTTTGATGAAGGGAGGCGGTATTTTGAAAATAACAGCAAAGTTTTCTCTTGCGATGGCTTTTATTGCGCTGATTGCAATAATCATATTCAATGTTGTCGCTTATAAAGAAATCTTTGATATAACCGATTCTTCGGCGGAAAATTCGATTTCTGCAACGTCTTCGGCACAAGCTGAAATGGTTGGTTCTTTTGTCAACGAACTTCAGAATAGTGGTAAAAATATCGCCATCAATAAATATATAGCTTCATATGCTTCTATTATGTCGATGTCTGTTTATGACAGACCTTATCATCCTCTTTATTCCGAATTTGAATATACCGAACTCTACGCACAGAATTCGATAAATTCATATCAGCAGAGTAATTCAAACGTAGAACTTGCTGCTATCCTTGATAAAGAAGGCGATTTAGTTCTCAGTTCAGAAGATTGCGATGAATATCTTTACATACTTACAGAAGATCCCGATCGTGTAAATATCGCTTCGAATAATGGCGGTATATCTGATTTTATAACCATAAAAGTCGGTGGAACAAATACAGCAGCTTTTCTTGTATGCAAAGAAATTATATACGAAGAAGAAAGAGTGGGAACGTTCGTTCAACTCTGCACAACAACACTTATGCAGAAAAAACTCTTCTCTACAAAAGTTACCAATTCATCAACCGGTGCTGTTATTGACGCTTACGAAAATATACTTAATCTTTCAAACGGAAAAGCAACCGAATACAAGAAAGACAGTAACTTTACGGCATATTCCGATTTGTTTGTAAAGGCAGTTTCTGAGGAAGAAGCTATTTTCGAAAGTGTTGAAGTTGACAGAAGTTCTAATTATATTTGCATTTCTCCGATTTACGGAACAGACTGGAAGCTTGTCAACATCGTCGGAAGAAATGATATCTCAAACGAACTCGGAATGACAACAAAAGCTTTCACTATAGCAACCACAATCTGCGTTATTGTTGAAGCTGTTATTATAGTGTTCTTTGTTATCTATTTTTCGAGACCTATCCTCAATATTGTCGATGTTCTTACTAAAAAGAGCAGAGGCGATCAGAAATCAAGATTTGAAATCAATTCATATGATGAATATGGTCAGATAGGCAGAGCGTTCAATACTATGTTCGACGATGTTTTCGAAAGTGAACAGCGTTATCGTACAATAGTTGAAATGACAAACAATATTGTCTTTGAAATCAACTTCGCGAAACAGACTGTTTATGTTTCGAACAATTTCAATAAGAGATTCAGTTTCAGACCTAAATCAGACGATATTCAGGATTCGTTCTTCTATAAACTCAAAATCCATAAAGATGACCGTTCGAGATACTTTACCGATCTCGATCATATCCTCAATGCCGAAACAAACTTCCTTCAGGGAGAGTATCGTTTCCAGAATATCTATGGTGATTTTGCCTGGGTTCTTATCCGTGCAACAAAATTCTTTGACCGTGATGATGTTCCGACAAAACTTATTGGTGTCATTGTGGATATAGACCGTGAAAAGAAAGACGAAATGCGTCTTTTACAGAGAGCTAATTTTGACGCACTCACACAGGTTTATAACAGAGAAAGTTTCATCAAAACCCTCGCTAATGAGTTCGAACTTTCATCTGTCCGTAAATATAATAGTTTCATTATGTTTATCGACCTTGACGATTTCAAACACTTCAACGACGATTACGGTCACGCCTGCGGCGACGAAGTTCTTAAATTCACAGCGGATACCCTTAAAGAACTTGTTTTCGAAAAAGGCTTCGCAGGTCGTTTCGGAGGAGACGAATTTGTTATATGCGTTAATGTTCCTGATGTTGATGCGGCAACGATGGCCAAGGAACTTATAAATATTATGAGTGGCGGATTTAAATCCGAATCCACAGGTGAGCATCTTGCGGTAAACTGTTCTATCGGTATTGCTTATTTCAACGAAAACGGCAAGAACTGCGAAGAACTCTTCAGTGCTGCAGACGAAGCGATGTATGGTGTAAAGAAACACGGAAAATCAAACTTCGGTTTTGCCTCATCAAGAGGAGCGACAGGCGGTACATCCCCCGTTGTGCCTAAACCTATCGATAGCGATAACAGATAAACTTTCTGTAAATAATAAAAAATACGGTATCATCTTTCGGATGATACCGTATTTTTTATCTGTATAAAATCTGTTGCGCAAGCTGAGGATTATCATATATATTCCCGATAACCTCAATTATGTGGTTGTCAAGCGGAATAAAATCAGGAGTGAAGAACTGATACAGTGGAATGACTGCCGCACCGAGTGAAACTTTTTCAGAATCAGGAAATTCAAAGAAATAATTTCCGTTGTAGTTCTTTACTATTCCAGATTTAGAAAATGTTATTTCAGCGTTTTCGGGAATAGTTTTATCACGTTCGATTTCGGTCATAACAGTTTCGCCGTCAAGACCGGTCTCTATTCTTACAGTTTCATCTCTTGTTCCGTTATATGCAGTCACCGATATTATATCTCCGTCAAAAATTGCATTTTCGTGATTGGTTCTGAAAGGAGACAGTATTCCTACTGTTTCCTGTCTTAAATTAGTTACTTCGTAAAATCTCTGCTGATCTTCATTTTCGGGTGTACCCGCAAGAAGATATTTTTTGCCGACAGCATCAGTATAAAGCTGTCCTATTATCCAGTCTTCATTTACAACATATCCTAAATTTCTTTTCATTTTAGCACGATATGTTATAACAGGATAAACAAGCGAAAGTCTTTTCATAATCATAATTGTATTGTCCTCCGTAGGAAAAGGGGTAATTTATTCGATTTCTGAGATCACTCTTGCGGGAACACCGCCTATAACAACATTGTCTCCGAAATTCTTTGTAACAACAGCACCCGAAGCTACAATAACTCCATTTCCGATTGTTACACCAGGATTGATAACCGCTCTTGCACCGATCCAGCAATCGTCGCCGATAGTTATTGCTTTTCCGAGCTCAAGCCCTGAATTTCTTGTTTTAGCGTCTTTAGGGTGTGTTGCAGTTGTGATAACAACATCAGGAGCGATAAAACAATTTCTGCCTATTCTTACTTCTGCAACATCGAGTATTACGCAACCGAAATTAGCGTAAAAATTATCCCCGACATATATGTTGCAACCATAGTCACAGTGAAAATCAGGTTCGATATATATTTCACCTTCAACTTTTCCGAAAAGTTCTTTGAGTATTTCTGTTCTTTTGTCAATTTCCGTAACAGATGTAGCGTTGAACTTTTCTGTTAAAAGTCTTGCGTCTCTTCTCATAGTTACGAGTTCTTCATCAGCTGATAAATAAAGCTCTCCTTTAAGTGCTTTTTCTCTTTCGGTCATATTTCTTCCTCCAATAAGCATACCGCGTGTGACGCTATGCCTTCTTTATTTCCCGTAAAACCAAGCTTTTCTTCGGTAGTTGCTTTAACACTTATTCTGTCTTTTTCAGAAGATAAAGCCCCAGCAAGATTTTCTCTCATTTTGTCAATAAAAGGCGATAGCTTTGGTTCCTGACATATAACAGTAACATCAACATTTCCGATTTTATAGCCTTTTTCTTTCATTATATTACAGACTTCTTTAAGAAGCATTATACTGTCAGCACCCTTGTATTTTTCATCATTATCAGGAAAATGCTTTCCTATATCGCCCAAAGCGAGAGCACCTAAAATACTGTCAGCAACAGAATGAGTGAGAACATCCGCGTCAGAGTGTCCTAAAAGCCCCTTTTCATAAGGAATTTCCACTCCGCCTAAAATCAGTTTTCTGTCTTCGACAAGTTTGTGAACATCGTATCCGTGTCCTATTCTCATATCAGTTTTCTCCTTCAAAAATCGCCCTTGCAATCAAAAGGTCATCGGGAGTTGTTATCTTCATATTACTGTAATCTCCCGTTGTAACAGCGATCTTTCCGCATACGGCCTCAACAAGCTGACAATCATCTGTAAAATCGAGTTCGTGCGCAACGGCAAAATTAACTCTGTCTATGTAAAGAGTTTTCTTAAAAACCTGAGGGGTCTGTATAAGATATAATTTCGAACGGTCAGGAGTGTCTGTAACAAGACCGTCATCAACAACCTTAACTGTGTCCTTTACAGGAACGCCGAGTGTAGCACCGCCGAAAACTCTTGCGTCAGCAATGGTTTTTTCGATAAGTTCGGTAGAAATCAAAGGTCTTGCACCATCGTGAACAGCGATCATTGAAGTTTCCGCTTCCGACGCTTTAAGACCGTTTATAACGGATTGTTGCCTTGTTTCTCCGCCCGCAACTATTTTAGTTACTTTTGATGCGCCACAGGAAGCTACGATCATTTCAAGCTGAGGAATTTTCTTTTCCTTTGTAACGATTATTATTTCTGCAACAGAGGGCGCATTTTCAAAAGCGAGTATAGTTCTCGCAATAACTGATTTTCCGCAAAGATCAGCAAGAAGCTTATCTTCGCCCTTCATTCTTGATGCGCTTCCCGCTGCAGCGATTATTACAGTTGTATCTTTCAAAGCCATAAAAACAACTCCTTTTATGTCATAGAATAATTATACCTCTTTTTTGCTTATATTGCAACATTTTTTCATTGATAAAAGACTTTCATTGTGCAAAATTATTTGCCGATAAACTTGATATTATTGCAATAATATGGTATAATAAATCGGTTAATATGTAAGTGCGTTTTTGCTTATGTATAATTTTTACATTTATGGGAGGTGTGAGCTTGCGTATTCTCGGAATAGACCCCGGTTATGCCATTATGGGATATGGCGTTCTCGAATATGATGGAAGAAGTTTCAAGACGATAGCATTCGGTGCTATAACAACTGAAGCGCACACACCTTTCACAGAAAGACTTTCAGATATCTACCGCGATATGTGCACAGTTCTTGATACATACCGCCCCGATACAATGGCAATAGAAAAACTTTATTTCAATACCAATCAGAAAACAGTTATCGATGTCGCACAGGCGAGGGGAGTGACAGTTCTTGCCGCAGCGCAAAGATGCATTCCGATAACCGAATATACACCGCTTCAGGTTAAAATGTCGGTAGTAGGATACGGCAGAGCAGAAAAAAAACAGGTTATGGAAATGACAAGAAAAATTTTAAAACTCGCTTCTGTTCCAAAGCCCGACGATACAGCCGACGCACTCGCAATAGCTATATGCCACGGACACACTTTAAACTCACAGCGTATATATCATCAGACAGGAGAATAAAATATTATGATTTATAGCATAAAAGGCGAACTTACCCATACAGAACCAAACCTTGCCGTTGTCGAATGTGCGGGTGTGGGATATGCCTGCCGTACAACATTCACAACTCTTTCACAGATAGGGCAGGTAGGTGAAACAGTAAAACTTCTTACCTATCTTCACGTAAGAGAAGACGCAGTTGAACTTTTCGGATTCTATACACAAAGCGAACTTACCTGCTTTAAAATGCTTCTTTCGGTTTCAGGCGCAGGCCCTCGGACAGCGCTTGCTATTCTTTCAGACACAACTCCCGAAAAATTTGCTCTTTCCGTTGCAACAGGCGATACAAAGGCATTTACCAAAACAAAGGGAGTAGGACCTAAACTCGCACAGAGAATTATTCTTGAACTCAAAGATAAAATCGCTAAAGAACAATTATCGCAGGAAAGCGTTGCAGTTGCCGAATTTACTGCTGTCAATAATAGCGGCGCAGTGGGCGAAGCAATTTCAGCACTCGTTGTTCTCGGTTATTCACAGACAGAAGCTGCATCTGTTGTATCAAAACTCGATGCATCGCTTTCTGCTCCCGAACTTATAAGAAAATCACTTCAGCTTATAGGTAAAAACAAGTAATTTTTAAGGATGTGAAAATATGCTCGAAGCAGGAGAAATCAATTTTGAAGAAAGAATGGTCGCTCCCGAAGCTACAAGAGAAGATACAGATATAGATTTTTCTTTGCGTCCCAAAACCCTTTCTGAATATATCGGACAGGATAAGGTAAAAGAAAACCTCAAAATTTTTATAGAAGCCGCAAAGCAGAGAGGAGAACCTCTCGACCACGTTCTTCTTTACGGCCCTCCGGGACTTGGAAAAACAACTCTTTCTGCAATTATCGCTCACGAAATGGGTGTTAACATAAGAATAACATCAGGCCCTGCGATAGAAAAACCCGGTGATTTGGCAGCGCTTCTCACAAACCTCTCTGAAAACGATGTTCTTTTCATCGACGAAATCCATCGCCTTTCAAGAGCGATAGAAGAAATTCTTTATCCCGCACTTGAAGACTGTGCCCTCGATATTATCATCGGAAAAGGTCCTTCGGCTCAGTCGATAAGAATCGACCTTCCCAAGTTTACCCTTGTCGGTGCAACAACAAGAGCAGGCCAGCTTACATCACCTCTTCGTGATCGTTTCGGTATGGTTATGCGTCTTGAAATGTATACACACGAACAACTTTGTGAAATCGCTATGCGCAGCGCAGGTGTTTTGGGAATTTCCTGTGAACGTGAAGGCGCTATGGAAATAGCAAAGCGCTCAAGAGGAACACCGCGTATCGCTAACCGTCTTTTGAAGAGAGTCCGTGATTTCGCCGAAGTTATGGGAAATGGAGTTATAACAAAAGACATAGCTTCGTTAGCGCTTGACAGACTTGAAATAGACGCGTTAGGTCTCGATACTTTGGATAAGCGTATGCTTGAAATGATAATAAAAGGATATAACGGCGGCCCCGTAGGTCTCGAGACTCTTGCGGCGGCAATAGGCGAAGAAGCAGTAACCTTAGAAGATGTCTGCGAACCTTACCTTATGCAACTCGGGTTTATTTCGAGAACACCGAGAGGAAGATGTGTAACATCACTCGCTTACGAACATTTAGGGCTTACACCCAATAAAAAGGTAAATCCGTCAGACGACGGACAGCAAAGTCTTTTGTAATTTGAAAGGAGTCAAATGTAATGGCAAGATTATTCGGAACAGACGGTGCAAGGGGAGTGGCAATAACAGAACTCACCTGCGAAACCGCTATGCAGATAGGCAGAGCGGCGGCTCTTGTTCTTACAAAACATACATCACATAAAGCAAAAATCCTTATCGGAAAAGATACAAGAATATCATCAGATGTTCTCGAAGCAGCACTTTCGGCAGGAATATGTTCAGTCGGCGCAGACGCAGTTATTTTAGGGGTAGTTCCAACTCCTGCTGTTGCTATGCTTGTGAAGAAATATAATGCTGACGCGGGAGTTATGATTTCAGCATCACATAACAGCGTCGAATTCAACGGCATAAAACTCTTTGCACACGACGGCTATAAACTTTCCGATGAAATCGAAGAAGAAATAGAAGCCCTTATTCTTGATACTCCCGAAGTTCTTACAGAAAATCTCAAAAACGGAACAGAAATCGGAAGAATAGAGAGAAAAGAAACTGCCGCAGATGAATACATAGATTATATAAAAGATGCCGTAAATGCAGAACTTTCGGGAATAAAAGTCGCAATCGACTGTGCAAACGGAAGTTCATCTGCAACAGCAGAAAAACTCTTTACAAAAATGGGTGCAGAAGTTCTTTGTATAAGTTCTTCTCCTGACGGAACAAATATCAACGATAAATGCGGCTCAACCTATATGGAAAACATCATCGATTTTGTCAAGAAGAACAATTGCGATCTTGGCGTAGCATTTGACGGCGATGCTGACAGATGTCTTGCAGTTGATGAAAATGGTGAACTTATCGACGGCGATAAACTTATAGCAATTTTTGCAAAGGCTATGAAAGAAGAGGGAACTCTCAAAAACGATACTGCCGTTGTAACAGTTATGACAAACATCGGCTTTATGAAATTTGCAAAAGAAAACGGAATTTCTGTTGAAACAACAAAAGTCGGCGACAGATATGTTCTTGAAAGAATGAAGGAAAAAGATTTCAATATCGGCGGTGAACAGTCGGGACACATCATCTTCCTTGAAAACGCAACAACAGGTGACGGTCAGCTTTCGGCGGCTAAACTTCTTTCGTTCTATAAAAAAGCAGGAAAGAAAATGTCAGAACTTGCTTCTGCTATGACATATTATCCTCAGATACTTGTCAATGTAAAGATAAAACCCGAATGGAAGAATAAACTTGACAGTGTAAAGGAAATAACCGATTGCATAGCAAAGAATGAAGAAAAACTCGGCGATGACGGAAGAATTCTTGTCCGTGAAAGCGGAACAGAACCTCTTATAAGAGTTATGGTTGAGGGTAAAGAACAGTCTGAAATAAACAGGGTAGCAGAAGAAATAGCAGATATGGTAAAGAAAATAATGGTTTGATTTTTAGGAGTTTGAAATGAGAACAACATCTGATTGGAAAGATTACCGCCTTCTCGATACATCTTCGGGCGAAAAACTCGAAATGTGGGGCAATATAATTCTTGCAAGACCAGACCCTCAGGTTATCTGGAAAACAGAAAAAGACCCACAGCTTTGGAGTAATGTCCACGCAAGATATAATCGTTCTTCAAAAGGTGGCGGAAGCTGGGATTATAAAAAGAAATTCTCTCCCGAATGGCAGATAAGCTATAAAGATCTTACTTTCAACATAAAACCCACAGGTTTTAAGCATACGGGTCTTTTTCCCGAACAGGCAGTGAATTGGGATTTTATGCGAGAAAAGATACAGAACGCAGGAAGAGAAATAAGTGTATTGAACCTTTTCGCATATACAGGCGGAGCGACTCTTGCCTGTGCATCTGCAGGTGCATCTGTATGCCACGTTGATGCTTCAAAAGGAATGGTTCAGTGGGCAAGAGAAAATGCAGCAGCTTCATCTCTCTCAGAAAAACCTATTCGCTGGATAGTTGATGACTGCGAAAAATTCGTCAACCGTGAAATTAAAAGAGGAAGAAAATACGATGCCATCATAATGGATCCTCCATCATACGGCAGAGGCCCCGGCGGAGAGATATGGAAACTCGAAGATTGTATTTATGACCTTGTAAAGCTTTGTTCAGAAGTGCTTTCTGATAAACCGCTTTTCTTCCTTCTGAATAGTTACACAACAGGTCTTTCTCCATCAGTAATGTCATATATCCTTTCCGAAACAGTAGGAAAGAAATACATAGGGAAAGTATCTGCTGACGAAATAGGACTCATCTGTGAAAAGAGCGGAGTTTGTCTTCCTTGCGGAAGTACGGCGATGTGGGAAGAAATATAAAAGGGGGATTTTTATGAAACTTTATTTGAAACAGGAAGTTTTCACTCTTCTTGACAGTTATAACATCTATGATGAAAGTCAGTTGCCCGTATATAAAGTAAAAACAAGAATCTATAAATTTCCTCCGGGATTTGACATTATTTCATATTCAGGGGATATTATATTTACCGTAAGCCGTCATTTTCAGTTTTTCGGCAGAAAGTATGATATTCTTCATAATGATATCACGGTTGCAACTATCGAACGCAGATTTGCTTTATTTGAAAGAGCGTTGGATATTACAACTATGTCAGGCGATGTTTTCTCTGTTGACGGAGATTATTTCGCTTGGAATTTCTCAATAACCAAAAACGGAATGCCGTATGCGACTATAAAAAAAGTTTTACTCTCCTGGGGAGACTCTTATGAAATTGATGTTTATGATGACAGAGAATGTGCATTCGCGACAGCACTTGTTGTTGCAATAGACGATACATTCCACGACGGCAGAAGAAGATAGTTATAAAACGGAAGTGTAAAATGGAAAAAATAATAGAAGCAAAAGATGTCTGGTTTCATTATCAGAATGAAGATTTTGAAGAAGAAAATGCCCCTATAAAGCAGGTTTTAAAAGGTATTTCCCTTGATATAAAAAGAGGGGAATTTGTTGCCGTTTTAGGACATAACGGTTCGGGAAAATCAACAATAGCAAAACATTTCAATGCTATTCTTACAGCGGATAAGGGTAAAATTTTCGTTGACGGAATAGATGCCTCTGATGATGAAAAACTTTTTGACATCCGTCAGAGAGTTGGAATGGTTTTTCAGAATCCCGATAATCAGATTGTAGCGACAATAGTCGAAGAAGACGTTGCGTTTGCTCTCGAAAATTTGGGCGTTGATCCTGTCGAAATGCGCGAAAGGGTAGATAACGCACTTAAAGATGTCGGAATGTATAAGTATAGAGAACACGCACCTCATCAACTTTCAGGCGGACAGAAACAGCGCGTTGCCATAGCGGGAATAATTGCTATGTGCCCTGATTGTATTGTTCTTGATGAACCTACAGCAATGCTTGATCCTATCGGAAGAAAAGAAGTTATGAAAACTATAAAGAAACTCAATCGTGAACACGGAGTAACAATTATTCTCATAACTCACTATATGGATGAAGCAGCAAAAGCTGACAGAATAGTCGTTATGGATAGCGGGAAGACAATTCTCGACGGAACTCCCAAGGAAGTTTTCAAGAATGTCGAACTCTTGAAATCCGTAGGGCTTGATGTCCCTCAGGTTACAGAACTCGCATTCGGACTCAGAAATAACGGAATAGATATTCCCGATGATATCATTACCGAAGAAGAATGTATCGAGGAAATTATAAAAATTATTGAGAAAGCAGGAAGATAACATTGGCTATAATTAAAACGGAAGACTTGACCTATGTATATAGCGCAGGTACTCCTTTTGATAAAAAGGCAATTGATAATCTTAATATAGAAATCGAAGAGGGTGAACTTGTAGGCATCATAGGCCATACAGGCTCAGGAAAGTCAACTTTTATCCAGCATCTTAACGGGCTTTTAAAACCCACTTCAGGCAAAATTTATATCGACGGAACTGATATCTGGCAGGACAAGCAGACTACTTTTGAAACAAGATTTAAAGTCGGTCTTGTTTTTCAGTATCCCGAATATCAGATTTTCGAAGAAACAGTTTATAAGGATATCGCTTTCGGACCTAAGAATATGGGTCTTTCAGATGAAGAAATCGACAAGCGTGTCCGCGAAACCGCAAAACTTGTTGAAATAAGCGATGAGCAGCTTGAAAAATCCCCGTTCGAACTTTCAGGCGGACAGAAGCGTCGCGTCGCAATAGCAGGCGTAATGGCTATGCGTCCTAAAGTTCTTATTCTCGATGAACCTTGTGCAGGTCTTGATCCTAAG
>JAGAJQ010000248.1 GCA_017828955.1 Oscillospiraceae bacterium | reverse complement strand
TTTTCCTTAGCACTTCCTGTAAGGATAATTCCGCTCTTTGTTGTTTCCTCTGCTTCTGTCATCTTTAAAACGACTCTGTCCTGTAAAGGCTTGATTGTCATACCATTTTCCTCCTGTATTTAAATTGATTATAAACTTGTATTAGCACTCAAAGGGTACGAGTGCTAATAACTATTTTACTTACTTTGGTATAAAAATGCAAGTGAAAAGTGTCATTTTTATATTTTTTGTAATTATACACAAAAATCACAAACCGCTTTTTATCATATTTGTTATCATATGACTATTTTTATAGACATTATTGTTTACAATTTGTTCACAATTAGTAATTGTAAATAAAGTATAATGTTATTATGAATATTTTTAGAGAGGGGAAGGCTTAAATGGCACTCGAAAAAATTCTTGTTGTTGATGATGATATCAACATCTGCGAATTACTCAGAATTTATCTTGAAAAAGAAGGATATACAGTTGTTCTCGCACACGACGGCGAAAAAGGAATAGAAAAATTTAACGCAACAAAGCCCGATGTCATTCTTCTTGACATTATGCTTCCCGTTATGGACGGCTGGCAGGTCTGCAGAGAAATCAGAAAAAAATCAAATGTTCCGATACTTATGGTTACTGCCAAATCGGAAACATTCGATAAGGTTTTAGGCCTTGAACTCGGTGCTGACGACTACATAGTAAAGCCTTTTGACGCAAAAGAAGTTGTCGCAAGAATAAAGGCGGTTTACCGCAGAGCAGGTCAGACTGCGCCCGAAACAGAATCAAAGGAAGTTTCTTATGACAAGCTTCAGGTAAATATGACAAGATACGAACTTAAAGTTGACGGAAAAGTTCTCGACACTCCCCCTAAGGAACTTGAACTTCTTTTCTACCTCGCTTCAAATCCCAACAGAGTTTATACAAGAGACCAGCTTCTTGATGAAGTATGGGGCTTCGAATATTACGGCGATTCAAGAACGATTGATGTTCACATAAAGCGTCTTCGTGAAAAGCTCGAAGGAGTATCTGACAAATGGGTGCTCAAAACTGTATGGGGTGTAGGCTATAAATTTGAAACCACAGAAGAGCCGATTAAATAATCGGCTCTCTTTAATTAAAATGAGAAAGGGCGGCGAAAGAAATGAAAAACAGAATGATAACAAAATATTTTTCTATCTGCGCCGCAGTTATATTCTCAAGCATAATCTGTATAGGAACAGTTATTGCGATAACTGTTGTAAATGTATATAAAAACGATATAAAGGACTCTCTTTCGGAAACCGCATCTGTTATCTCGGGAAACATAGAAAGATGCATAAACGAAAACGACCTTAAAACAGAAGAAGGCATAGCCGCTCTCGATAAAGAAACCGAATATCTTGATGTCATACCCGATTATGATATGTCGGTCGTTGAGGCGGCAACGGGAAAATGTCTTGTTTCAACAAATGATGAACAACTTTATAAAATGCTCAGCAATTCCGTTATACAGAACATTCCTTCCGAAGGCTCGTTTTCATCAGGCTCTACGCTTGAGGATTTTTTCGGAACAAGAGTTTTTTCATTCTCTCTTCCCGTTTACACCGAAAAGGGCGAATTCTTTGTAATTATATACACAGCGACCGATGATTATAACAATCTTGTCACAGACATAATAAAAACATTTGTTTTTGTTTTTGCGATATCGGCGGCGATAACTTTTGTGATACTTTATTTTGTTACAAGAGACATGATGAGGCCTGTAAGCGATATGATGAAGGCGGCTGAACGTTTCGGTAAGGGAGATTTCTCTGAAAAGCTCAAAATCACCGACAGTGACGAATTCGGTGAACTTGCTGCCGCGATGAACAATATGGCAAAATCCCTTGAGGGACTTGAAAGCTCAAGAAAGAGCTTTGTTGCGAATGTATCGCACGAACTCAAAACCCCTATGACAAG
>JAGAJQ010000247.1 GCA_017828955.1 Oscillospiraceae bacterium | reverse complement strand
GTCAACAAGTCCCGTCGGGCGAATAACCTGCTCTACTATCTGTGCAGATTTTTCTCTTTCAAAATCTCCGGGTGTTGCACTTACGAAAATCGCCTGATTGATATGATTATAGAATTCATCAAAATCAAGCGGACGGTTATCAAACGCCGACGGAAGTCTGAAACCATACTCAATAAGGGTTTTCTTTCTTCCGTGGTCACCGCCCCACATCCCTCTTACCTGCGGAAGAGAAACGTGGCTTTCGTCAACGATGATAAGAAAATCTTCGGGGAAATGGTCTAAAAGGCAATACGGTGTGCTTCCTGCAGGACGACCCGCAAGTATTCTCGAATAGTTTTCGATACCTTTACAGAAACCTATTTCTTCAAGCATTTCGATATCATATTTTGTTCTCTGTTCAATTCTTTGTGCTTCAATGAGTTTTCCCTCGTTCTGAAAGAATTTCACTCTTTCTTCGAGTTCCGCGGCAATTTCTTCAGTTGCCCTTTTCATCTTTGCTCTGTCAACAATATAGTGACTTGCGGGATAGATAGCGATGTGGTTAAGGGTATTCAAAACTTTTCCCGTTAAAACATTTATTTCTGAAATCCTTTCGATTTCATCGCCGAAAAATTCAACTCTTATTGCGTTTTCGGCAGAACCTGCGGGGAATATTTCAACAACATCTCCCCTTACTCTGAATTTGTTTCTTACAAAGTTGACATCGTTTCTTTCGTATTGGTCTTCGACGAGTTTTGATAAAAGTTCTTCTCTTGATATCTCCATTCCCTTTCTGAGAGAAATAACCATATGACGATAATCCTCGGGGCTACCGAGTGAGTAGATACAGGAAACAGAAGCGACTATAATGACATCTCTTCTTTCGGCAACGGCAAGAGTTGCTGAATGTCGGAGTTTGTCTATCTCATCGTTTATAGCACTGTCTTTTTCAATATAACTGTCGGTTGAGGGAATATAAGCTTCGGGCTGATAATAATCGTAATACGAAACAAAATATTCAACTGCGTTATCAGGAAAAAATTCTTTAAATTCGGAACATAACTGCGCCGCAAGGATTTTATTGTGTGCAAGGACAAGAGTCGGTCTGTTTACTTTTGCAATAACATTTGCCATTGTAAAAGTTTTTCCCGAACCTGTAACACCGAGTAGTGTCTGTTCCTTCATACCCTTGTTTATTCCGTCAACAAGACTTTCTATTGCCTGTGGCTGATCGCCCGACGGTTCATAGGGTGAAACAAGTCTGAATGTATCCATAAATTAACCTCTATTCTTCAAAACAGAAAAATCCGCTTTCATACATAGAATAAGTTTCTGTCGGCGAACATACTATGTGATCTGCAAGAAAAATACCGACGCCTTTGAGTGCTCTCGCAATCTGTTTTGTCGCTCTTATATCTTCGGGCGACGGCCTTGCTTCTCCCATAGGATGATTATGTGCTAAAACTATTGTTTCTGAATTATCTTCAATACACATCTGAACCATTTTTCTTATGTTTACAGGAACTGTACTTATACCGCCTCTCGCAACGATATGACAATTTATAAGATTTAATTTATCATCAAGCGTTACAAGATGAATTTCTTCTTTCTTTATTCCGATAAAATCCTTCGAAAAATAATCGCGGAGTTTCTTTGTTGTATCAAGCTGTAAAAATTCAGAACTCTGTATTTCATATTCTTTAAGAGCACTTATCATAACCTTGAAAAATGTAACTCCCGCACTTCCGAGTCCTTTTATTCCTTCAAGTTCTTCGGGTGTAGCGTCGAGAACGCCCCTTAAATTTCCGAAACGGTTGATAAGATCGTGGGCTATGGGGTTTGTATTCCCGCGTGGAATAGCATAGAACAAAAGAAGTTCGATGATTTCGTGGTCTTCAAAAGACTCAAACCCGTTTGTAAGAAATTTATTTCTCAGTCTCTCGCGATGACCTTCGTGAACAGAACGTTCCGCCATAGAACAACCCTCTTTCCCTGTATAATAGAACATACATTCTATTATACCACAACATATATATAATGTAAAGGATTTTTTATCGTTTTCTCCTTGAAAAAAGTCTGCTGATAATGTAGAATAGTCTAAAAGAGGTGAAACGATTGAAGGAATATATCATAAACAAAAACGACGGCGATCAGAGAGTTGACAAGTTTTTGGAAAAAGCGGTTAAAAGTCTGCCAAAAAGTCTTTTATATAAATACATAAGAACGAAAAGAATAAAGCTAAACGGAAAAAGATGTGAAATCTCAACAAGACTTAAAGAAGGCGATATTTTACAACTTTATATCAACGATGAATTCTTTGAAACAAAAAACGAAACTCACGAATTCCTTTCTGTTCCCTCAAAGATAGATATTGTCTATGAAGATGAAAATATACTGCTTGTCAATAAAAAATGCGGTGAGGTTGTTCACGAAGACGATGAAAACACCGTTGACACTCTCATAAACCGAATAAAACACTATCTTTATGAAAAGGGCGAATATAACCCCGATAACGAAAACTCTTTCGCACCCTCTCTTTGTAACCGCCTTGACAGAAACACCGAAGGAATTGTAATATCGGCAAAAAACGCTGAAAGTCTGCGAATCCTCAATCAGAAGATCAAGGACAGAGAACTGAAAAAAGAATATCTTTGCGTAACAATTTCTCCCCCACCTAAAAATTCGGATACCGCAAAAGCTTATCTTAAAAAGGACGAAGCAAAGAACAAGGTATTTATAAGCGATAAGAAAGCTCCCGATAACAAGACTATCATAACAAAATACGAAGTTTTAAAAAGAAAAGGAAACTTATGTCTTTTAAACGTTGACCTTATAACAGGAAGAACTCATCAGATAAGAGCGCATTTAGCACATCTCGGCGCACCTCTTTTAGGTGACGGAAAATACGGCATAAATAAAGTAAACCGCGAATATTCTGTAAAGACACAAGCTTTGTGTTCGTATAAACTCACTTTCGATTTTACTACTGAAAGCGGTATTTTATCCTATCTTGATAAGAAAACTTTTGAGATAAAAAATATATGGTTTGTAAACAAACTTTTTTGACGCCTTAAAAATGTTCAAAAAAGTTTGACAAAACTATTGATTTTTTGTAAGTTTTGTTGTATAATATTGTTGGACTTAATATAAAGAAGTCGAACTGAATATATCAGGAGGCAAATTATGAAAGGCGATTTACATTGTCATACAACATTATCAGACGGTTCTCTCGGCATAGAAGATATTATTATGCAGGCAAAGAGAACAGGTATTGATACAATCTCCATTACAGACCACGACACTATGGCGAGCTTTTCGAGAGCACCTGTTCTCGGTGACCGTTATGGCGTTAAAGTAATCCCGGGGGTTGAACTTTCAACTTGGGATAAGAAAAGACAAAGCAAGGTACATATCCTTTGCTATGCTCCTCAGAAACCCGACAGACTTGAAGGCCTTTGCTTCAAATCTTGCGAAATCAGAAGAGATTGCGCAAAGCAGATGGTAAAGAACGTTATGGAACGTTACCCCATAACAGTTGAAAGTGTTACAAAATATGCAACAGGAAGTAAGAGTATCTTCAAACAGCATATTATGCGTGCACTTATAGACTACGGCTATTCAACACACTTCTACGGAAAACTCAACGACGAACTTTTCAACCTCAAAACAGGAAGTTGTATAGTTGAACGTGAATATCCCGATGTAAACTTCGCTATCGACCTTATCCACTCAGCGAGAGGGGTTGCTGTTCTTGCACACCCTGCTTATTATGACAACTTCGAACTTTTAGAAGAACTTGCTGCATCAGGAAAGCTTGACGGCGTTGAAGCTTACCACTATACAGCAGACGAAAAGCAGAGAGAAAGAATTCTTGAAATCGCAAAGAAATACAACCTCATCGTAACAGGCGGTTCGGATTTCCACGGCCTTTACAACGCACATTCAACACATATCGGAAGCGAAACAACCGATGAAGAAAACATCGAAAGAATTTTAAAACTCGCGTCCAAAAAATCATAAATCGCATTTATATTTGTTCCTTAAAAATAAAGGGTATCAGAAATTCTGATACCCTTTTCTGTTTGTGTTTAGGCAGAAATCATCATCTTAACGATAATACCCACAAGGGCAGCACCGACAGTTCCCAAAACCCCCATAATGAGATTGAGTTTTGTATTGATAACTGCGAACTGTGTTTCGCCCTTTGCGAGTTTGTCTTTCTGTTCTTCAACTTTCTTTTCAAGTTCTCTGACTGTATCGCAGGGACACTTCTTATTCTCCTCGTTCATCTTCTTTTTCAACCTCCACTCTCTTGGCGTCAACCATTCCTTCGCCGATAATGTAGGCTATAAGAGATGCGGTTGCTGTGATAAGTCCCGCAACCTGCTCTACTTCCATTTCAGAGTAGTTGAGAACGATGAGGATTGTTGTTACAAAACTCACGACAGCAGCCCAGAACTTTCTTGATGTGAGTTTCTGCTTCCAGTTTATCTTCATTTTAAATAAGCACCTCTTTCTTCACGGCTGTCATACCGTATTTTTTAAGCGTTCTTATGAGGTTATCAGAGGACTGCATAGTGAGTGGCTTGCTCTCTGCCACAACAACATACTGAACGATACAGTTTTCATAATCGTGTTCATAGAGTTTATACTGCTCGATAATCTTTATGAGCGCTTCTGTATAGTTCGGCGCGGTTGCATAACCGTCTTCATAGACCTTTCTGCAAGCCTTTTTGTAGTCCTTTTCTCCGATAAGATTCTGATACCTTGAAAGACGAAGAAAAAGTCCGCTATGGTCAGTAACAGATGTTTCCCAGTCGGGATAGACCTTGAAACTATCGACTATATCAACCCGCTTTCCGTTTATGTATTCAAAGGTTTTATAATTCTTACCATTACCCTTGATACCGAAGAGGTTATTGCTCTTTCTTGCGAGTGCTGATGTTCCCCAGCCTGACTCTAAAATCGCCTGTGCGATTGTGAGGGAAGCAAGGATTTTAGTCTTCTTCATATCGGCTTTCGCTAACGGGATAATCCGAGAAAGAAATTCTTTCTGCTGTTGTGTCGTCGCCATACTCATCACCGTCCTTTCTTCTGTATTTGTTATAGCTTGACGCTCTTACGCAGTTCGTTCCCGAATAACCCAAGATTGCAACAATGGTTACAGAAGCAACACTGCCCGAAAGATTTTCTAAGGTATCGGGCTTTTCGAGAAACGCAAGAACATAAGAAAGCGTTACCCACAGAAAAGAAAGAAACAAAGTTATAAGGACTACTATCTGCATAAATTCAAACTTTTTCTTTCTTTTATTTGTGGGATGTTTTTTAAAATACAGAGTTAATCTTTTCTGTTCCATAAGATTTTACGCTGTCATAAGCGCTACAAGTTCGTTGTATTCTTCATCAGAAATTCTGTCATTGAGAAGAAACACATCGAGCTTTTCTGTCATCTCGTCTACATTGAGAGTTCCTTTCTGCTTTTCCTTTTCGATTACCTTTTTACAGAGTTTTGCTGTGCTTGACATATACAAAGCACTCCTTTCATTTTTTATTTAAACACCGAGTTCAAGCATTGATATTCTGAACTCGTGGTCGAGGGCGATTTCGTCATAATCGACATTCTCTTCTTCATAGGGAACATAATCGGGGTTAAGAACAAATGCTCCGTCAACATAGAGATATTTGTCTTCTTCAAAATCCTCGGGAAGACTTTCAACAAAAGCACCCTTACTTTCTTTTTCCTCTCTGTCCCAACCGAGATATTCGATGTCCTTTTCACCATTTGACATATAAAGAACGTTTGTTATTTTTCCGTTTTCAGAAACTTCGATATAATACATAATTTACACCCCCGCATAGATGATATAGTTCATTGTGATGTAAGGAGGCATATTGTTATGTGAGCTTCCTCCGCCTGTTGCTCCGGTCGTTTTGGATATTGAATCTACATTGTTATTATAGCCTGTTTTATAAGCTTCAGCGTTCGCTCCTTCGCTGGCTGTGTATTGGTTTGTTATTGTATGAGTATGAGAAGGTATCTGATTTATTGTAAGTGTAACAGTTTCAGCACCGCCTGTTTTACCCATTTTTGAAAAATTACCACTGCCCGAATACCCGAAAACAGTTCTTCCTTTTAAGTTAGGAAGATTAAATGTTGTCGAGCCGTCACCCGTACCATAGGTTGTTCCGATAACGGCAAAAAGAGCCGCGTATTCTGTTCTTGATACAGCAGATCCATCGCATAGGAGCCATAAGTCAGGAACTGTAGTTGAGGCATAGGGCATAACGACGCCTACAGGCATAAAGAACATCTTTCGGCTTGCTCCATCAGGTATGTCATCAAGATCAAGATCTATATTTCCACCTTCTGAAGGTATTTCGTTTACAGAAACAGTTTCTCCCCTTTCTCCTCTTTCACCTTTTTCTCCTGTATCACCCTTGTCTCCTTTTTCTCCCTTATCACCTTTTTCGCCTTTTGCTCCGCCTAAAAGACCTGTACCTTTCCAGCTTCCCGAAATAATATCCCAGAGATAATACTCTCCCGAAACAAGAAATCCACCCGAAAGTGATGAACCATCGGGATAAGCAGAAACAAGTTCATCTTTGGTGTTAAAAACACCTATTGGTTTAAGGTCGCCTGCTATTCCGTCTTCTCCTTTTTCTCCCTTTTCACCCTTAAGGCTCAAAAGCCATTCTTCTTCTGTTCCCTCAAAGCCGTTGAAAACCGCAACTTCATAAGCAGATTTTCCTGCTGTTCCCTCTACTCTCGCAGCAGCATCAATAGCTCTCTGAACTTCAATCTGCATCTGCATAAGAGCCTGTTCGATAACATCATCTGAGGTATAAATAATCTTATCCGCACCCTCAAAAACTTCTACGGGATAAGAAGTAAACTTTATAACTATTTCTCTGGAATAAGAAATACCTATAAGTTCAAGAGTAAGCATTCCGCTTTCGGCAGTAAAGCTTTCTCTGATAGTCCAGGTAAGAACAACCTTATCGCCGACAACTTCTTTATGAAGAACCTGCTCTGCCGTTGTTTCGCCTATACTTCCTCTCATCTTGTAGGAAAGCTCAGTCAGATTCAGACCCTCATACTCAAGAGGCAAAGCAATTGTTACGGTATGCGCGTTGTCTTCTCCCTTTACAAGTTTGTTCTGCAAAG
>JAGAJQ010000246.1 GCA_017828955.1 Oscillospiraceae bacterium | reverse complement strand
TATTCAGTATTTCATCGCCTTTTTTAACGATATTTCTTATAGCCATTTTTATTCCTCCGTCTTAAAGACCTATATCTCCGTTTATATCAACATAAATTGAAACATTGGAGAAGTTTTTATATTCAAACATACGCGAATAAACTTTACTTATATATTCCCTGAAACACTTTGTATTCTTGGTTTTTATAATAAGTTTATAGCGGTATTTTCCGTTTATTCTTCCGAGTATCGCTTTTGAGGGCCCTAAAACTCTCATTGGGAAATCGGGAGTTATTTCAGAAAGTTGTCTTGCCATTTCATCGGCAAAAATTTTTGTGGCATTTTCAGCATCTTTTTCTATCAGTGAAGAAAATCCGACAACGCATATATCACAGAAAGGCGGATATATAAGTGCTTTTCTTACTGAAATTTCCTGCTTATAGAAACCTTCGTAATCCTGGTCGGCAGCGAGGTTTAAAACATAATGGTCGGGAACGAATGTCTGTAAAATCGCCCTGCCGTGTTTTTCGCCTCTTCCGCTTCTTCCGACAACCTGAGTTATAAGAGAAAATGTTCTTTCATATCCTCTGAAATCGCCTGAGAAAAGCGCTTTATCGACAGATATTACACCGACGAGGGTTACATTGGGAAAATCAAGTCCCTTTGCGATCATCTGCGTTCCTATCATAATATCATACTTGCCCTCTGAAAATTCTTTGAACTTGGTTTCATAGGAGTAGCGTGAATAGGTTGTATCGGTATCCATACGAAGAATTCTAGCATCGGGAAAAAGTTCAGAAAGTTCATCTTCTACTTTTTGTGTTCCCAGTCCCATTTTCTTCATATGGTCGTGTCCGCAAGCCTCACATTTTTCCTCAAAAGGTTTCTGATATCCGCAATAATGACATATGACCGTTCCGTTTGTTTTATGGTAGGTCATAGGGATATTGCAGTTCGGGCAGGAAAGCGGTTCACGACACACGGGACAGCTGATGTAGGTATGGTATCCTCTTCTGTTTAAAAGAAGAATCGTCTGTTCGCCGTGTTCTAGATTATAGTTTATTTCTTCGCATAATGTATCGCTGAAGTTAGAAATATTCCCCGATGACATTTCATCGCCCATATCGACGATTTTAACATCGGGCAGAACAGAACCTGTGTATCTGTCCTTCATTTTTATAAGTGAAAAACGGTTTTCCTCTGCAAAATAGAAACTTTCAACCGAAGGAGTTGCCGACGCCATAACAAGAACGCTGTTATGTATTCCGCATCTTTTTATCGCAACATCGCGCGCGTGATAACGTGGGGACATTTCGGATTTATAGGTGCGTTCGTCTTCTTCGTCCATAATTATAAGTCCGATATTTTTAAGGGGTGCGAAAACAGCACTTCTGGTTCCGATAACTATTTTCGCGTCGCCGTTTTGTATTCTCTTGTATTCGTTCATTCTCTGTGAGAGAGAAAGATTGCTATGAAGCACCGCAACTGTATCACCGAAAAGCGACTGAAAGCGGTTTACTGTCTGCGGGGTAAGTGAAATCTGTGGGATAAGAAGAATTACATTCTTTCCCTTTGAAAGAGTGTATTCAATAAGTTTTATGAAAACTGATGTTTTTCCGCTTCCCGTTACACCGAAAAGCAAAGCACCCGCGGGTTTGTTTTCATCGATTTTTGATGAGATTTCTGAAAACGCGTTCTGCTGTTCGGGTGAAAGAATAATATCTTTTGGATTTTCGGTAGCGACTGCATCGCTGGGGAGAATAACCTCGTATTCATACTCTGTAAGAATGCCCTTTTTAAGCATATTCTTTACTGTCGTTTCTGAGATATTACAGAGATAACAGAGTTCTTTCGCTGAAGCACATTCGTTTTCAGAAAGAACTTCGGCAACTTTTTTCTGCTTTGGGGTAAGTTCCGACTTTATTTCTCCCGAGAGATATTCTTCGGAAAGGCGGAAAGTTGTAAGGGTGTTATCTTTGATTTTGCGTTTTACCCTATCAAGTTCTATGATAACATCTTTATCTATAAGGGAATTTACAACATTCTTTTTTGAAGGGTTTGACGAGGTATCAAGAAGAAGATCAAACTCTTTCTGATTTTTTGAAGATTTAAGTGATGAAAGAAGATTGTTTTCTTCTTCGGTAAGGATAATGTCATCGGGAACATTCTCTGCGAGTTGGTATTTCCTTTCGAAATTGACACTCAGTGCTGAAGGAATAAGGCATCTGAGAGCGTCGAAATAAGTGCATAAAGTTGTTTCTTTAAGCCACAAAAGAAGGCAGAGCATCTCTTCTGAAAGAAGAGGGGTTTCGTCTATAACCGATGTTATGGGTTTTAGCTTTGAAAGTTCACCTTCTCTTGTATTTACAACGAGAGCAACACGTTTTCTGTTGCCGTTTCCGAAAGGAACAAGCACCCTCTTACCCTTAATATTATCGCCGTTTACATCTGACGGAAGCTTATAGCTGTAAAGTTTGTCATAACCATAAACAGTTCCGCTTACGGCAATATCAAGTATCAATCCGACACTCACCCTTATTTTCCCCCGATTAAATTATTCTTCCTTTGATTTCTGAAGTGAAGGATCTTCAATGAATCTGCATTTTCCTGAAGCAAATTCCGCAACAGAAACCTTAACAGGTGAAACAAATTCTGTTGTCTGCTGCTTTATTCCTTTTTCTTCTGCATCCTTAGGCTTAGCTAACATTTCGTCTGAAATTTCTCTCGCTCTCTTAGCTACTGCCACAACGAGTGAATAGTAACTTTCGTCCTTTGTAATAAGCTGTGATATTGCGGGTCTAAGCATTATTGAGCACCTCTTTAATAGTATTTTTTTGTCTTTTTAATGTGCATCTTTCTGCACGGATTATCGCTTTTAAGTCATCAATGGCTGTTTCAAGTTCGCCGTTGATGAATGTGTAGTCATAGTTTTCTGCCATTTCGATTTCGACACTTGCTTTTGAAACACGCTTTTCTATGACTTCTTCTGTTTCTGTCCCTCTTTTATGTAATCTTCTTCTGAGTTCTTCTATTGAGGGGGGAAGAATGAAAACAAGGAGTGCTTCGGGGAAATTCTTTTTCACTATCATAGCACCCTGAACTTCGATTTCGAGGATGACATCCTTTCCTTCGCTGAGTTTTTCTTCAACAAATTTACGGGGAGTTCCGTAATAATTATCGCAGAACTGTGCGTATTCAAGCATTCCGTCATTATCGGCAAGGTTTTTGAATTCATCGACTGTCATAAAATGATAATTTACACCGTCTACTTCGCCGGGTCTGGGGTTTCTTGTTGTTGCTGAAACGGAGTAGCAGAAATTATCATCTTTTAAAATTTCGGCAAGGATAGTTCCCTTTCCGCAACCCGCGGGAGCCGAAACTACAATAAGCATTCCTCTGTCAGTTGCCATCTTCATCCTCCTCATTGAATCTTCCTGCAAGTGATTCGGGCTGAACGGAAGAAAGGATTATATGTTCGCTTTCCATTATAACAACGGCTCTTGTCTTTCTGCCGTAGGTAGCATCGATTAAAGTTCCCTTCTCCTTAGCCTCCTGAATGACACGCTTTATAGGCGCTGATTCGGGTGAAACTATTGCAACGAGTTTTTCAGAAGAAATCATATTTCCGAAGCCTATGCTTATAAGTTTCAAAACAATTCCTCCTATTCGATATTCTGTATCTGTTCTCTGATTTTTTCGATTTCGGATTTTACATCGACAACGATTTTTGTTATCGCAATATCCTGAGCCTTTGAGCCGATTGTGTTAGACTCTCTGTTCATTTCCTGAACGAGAAAATCGAGTTTTCTTCCGACAGGTTCGTTTGTTTCAAGAAGTTCTCTGAACTGTGAGATATGACTGCGAAGTCTTACTGTTTCTTCGTCAACCGCAACCTTTTCGGAGAAGATAGCGGCTTCTGTCAGAATACGCTGTTCATCTATATTATTATCAGAAAGAATATCTTTGAGTTTCTGATAAAGACGATTGCGGTAATTTTCTGTTGTTGCGGGAGAGAGTTTTTCAACTTCTTCAACCTTTGAGAGAATAAAGTCAAGTCTTGATGAAAGGTCTTCCTTCATCTTTTCGCCCTCTGTTTCACGCATAGATACAAACTTTGCAACAGCCTCTTCTGCGACGGGTTTTATATTGTTCCACACGCTTTCTTCGTCTTCGATGATTTTCTTTACTATGAAAACCTCGGGAAATCTTGAAACATAAGAAAGGGTTATATCGTCTGTAAGACCCAAAGTTTCGTTAGCCTCGCGAAGTGCGTTGATGTATCCGTTTGCAACATCAAGGTTTATTGAAATTTCTTCGCTTTTACTTCCGCTGTTATAAATCGAAACAGAAACTTCAATCTTACCTCTCGAAATACTGCCGCTTAAAAAGGTTTTGAGTTTTTCTTCAAGGTAGCCATACATTCTGGGAAGTCTTGCTGAGAAATCGTAATATCTGTTATTGACAGACTTTATTTCGACGAGTATATCTGTTCCATCAACTGTCGCCTGTCCTCTGCCGTAACCGGTCATACTTTTTATCACTTAAAACAACCTCGCAATCCTATATTTTCCGATAAAATCTCTATCATATAATTATATCACAACAGCATTTTAAAAGCAAGGGTTTTATAAATAAAAAACAACACCGAAAATGCTATATTTTCGATGTTGTAAACCATTTCAGTTAAACAGGATGAACCTTATTTGCAGCGTCGCCGTGAACACCGTCAATGCCGTATTTCTTGTTTCTTCTCTTTTCGAAGAATTTAGGTGCAACCTGCGGGAACATAGCGTAGCTGAGAACGTCTTCTTCCTGCTGAACCCATTCTGCACATTCATCGCGGAGCTTTTCAAGTTCGGGAGCGATATTGTCAGCGGGACGGCATGTGATAG
>JAGAJQ010000245.1 GCA_017828955.1 Oscillospiraceae bacterium | reverse complement strand
GAGTGTACAAGCTATAAACAAGTGCATAAAAGCGTCAGGTTCACCTTTTATGATACTATTTACAGAAGACCAAATGCAGAATATGGCAATAGAACTTAATAGTATAAGAATAAACCCTTGCATTGTAAAAATACTTTTGGATTTTGATTTATAAGAAAAATTTATTGCCTGATATTCACGTTCGGTAATAGAACGGGTTTTAATGTCAGCAGGTCCAATTACTTCGTAATCGTAAAACTCATCAAGTATGCTGAAGTTTTCTTCTGTTTCAAACATTCGGATTCGTCCTCTCATTTTATTTATGCATAATTATAGCATATCTGTATTATATTGTCAAAAAACAAAAGACCTTCGTAATTCATTTTACGAAGGTCTTTTGTTTTAAATTGAGGCTCTAACGGCAATCTTATAAATTTCTGCAATATCATCTGATGAAAGGGGAACAAACCCACCTGTTTTTCCGTCACCAAGACCAAATTTTTCAACGAGAACAGGTATATCTTCTTCCTTAGCACCAAGTTCTTCAAAGTTTATAGGCATTCCTATATCGTGTAAAAATCTTCTGAAACAAGAGATACCTTTAAGTGCTGTTTCTTCGGGATTTTCAAAGTTCATAGGACAACCCCATATACGAACTGCCATCTGTGCAAAACGCATTATGTTATGCTTGTATACAAATTCCATCCAGGAAGGCATTATAACTGCAAGACCCGCACCGTGTGCACAGTCGTAAAGACCTGAAAGTTCGTGTTCTATTCCGTGGCTGTTCCAGTCCTGACTTCTTCCTACGCCGACAATGTCATTGTGTGCAACAGTTCCTGCCCACATAATGTTCGCTCTTGCCTGATAGTTGTGTGGCTCAGCAATAGCTCTCGGGGTTTCTTTTATCATTGTCATAAGAACGGCTTCACAGAGTCTGTCTGAAATCTCAACTTCTTCTGTATTTGTAAAGTATCTTTCAAAAACATGTGCCATAATGTCAGTGGCACCGCAAGCTGTCTGATAAGCAGGGAGTGTTTCAGTAAGAGCAGGATTAAGGATCGAGAATTTAGGTCTCAAAAGGTCAGAGCCTACATCGCGCTTCAACATTCCTTCTTCTTTTGTAACAACAGATCCGGGAGAACCTTCGCTTCCTGCCGCCGCTATTGTAAGAACTGTTCCTATAGGGAGTGCTCTTTCAACTTTCTTTCCTGTTCCGTAAAAATCCCAGAAATCCCCGTCGTAGAGAACGCCTATTGCGATACCCTTTGCAGAGTCGATAACAGAGCCACCGCCAACGCAGAGAATAAAATCAACGTTTTCTTTTCTGCAGAGTTCAATACCTTCATAAATCTTTGTATCACGAGGATTAGGCTTAACCCCGCCTAAAAGGACATAACCTATTCCTTCTTTTTCAAGCGATGCCTTTACTCTGTCTAAAAGACCCGATTTTACAGCAGAACCTCCGCCATAGTGAATAAGAACCTTGCTACCGCCATACTTCTTGACAAGTCTGCCGCTTTCGTTTTCTGTTTCCTTTCCGAAAACAAATTCTGTCGGACTGTAAAACTGAAAATTATCCATTATAAATCTGTCCTTTCATTTTTTTATTGAACAGAGCAAATTTGCGATGCTCTGATTTAACCGTAACTTTTCTTATATAGAATACGTATGCAGAGAAGTTCATTATAAGTGCACCAACCCAGGCAGCGATCTGTGCATAAGCTGTTGCCATAAAGCCTACATTTTCTATAAGTGTGAAAACAACCACAACTCTGATTATCATTTCGGCTATTCCCGAAATCATAGGAATAATAGGTTTGCCCATTCCCTGAACAGTGCTTCTGAAAATAAAGAGATAGTCAACCGCAAAAATCATTATTCCCGATGGGATAAGATACTGTGCCGCAAGAGAAACCGCTTCATCGCCGTTCAGCATAATAAGCGCTAACTGACGTGGAATGAATACCATAAGCGAGCCTAATATAAGGTAAGAAACTGTCGCTATAACAAAGCATACCTTAACACCTGCTCTTATTCTGTCGTATTCCTTAGCACCATAATTTTGACTTGTGAATGCCGAAATTGTAAATCCCGCTGTGCAGGCAGGCTGCATAAAGAGGTTTATATATTTGCTGCAAGCTGAATATGCTTCTGTATAAGCAAGACCAATGCCGTTTATGAAATACTGAAGAACAATGCAACCTATCGCTGTTATCGAGTTCATAAGTGCCATAGGAAGTCCGTTTGAAACAAGTTCACCGATAAGTCCGTTGCAGGAAACAAAATCTTCCTTTGAAAAACGGAGTTCGTCTATATTTCTGATTTTTGAGAAACAGATGAGTGTTGATGCAACCTGAGAAATAACCGTTGCGATAGCCGCCCCCTCAACACCTGTTTTAAATCCGAATATGAATAAAAAGTCGAGAACAATATTTATCGCCGAAGAAACGATTATCGCGAAGAATGGTGTTTTACTGTCGCCCAAAGCCTTTAAAATTCCCGAACATAAGTTGTATGAAAGAGTAACGATAAGTCCGCCGAAAATAATGTATCCATAGATAAGACCATCTTTCATAATAGCAGCGTCTGTCTGTATAAGGTTTAAAAGATTAGGTAAAAATCCAACGCTTAACGATGTAAGAACTACCGAAAAGAATATAAATAGTTTAACAGTAGCAGCAACACTTTTTCTGAGCTTTTCTCCGTTTCTCGCACCGAAACTCTGTGAAATGACAACTGAAAATCCGTTAGCAAGACCTATTGCAAATCCGAATATGAGAAAAGTAAGCGATGACATATTTCCTACTGCTGCTAACTTTTCATCACCAAGTCCTTTTCCGACAATAGCAGTATCTGCAACTGTGTATAACTGTTGCAACATATTTGTGAGCAGCATAGGAAAATAAAATCCGAGTATAGATGATGTGATGCCACCTTTTGTAAGATCTGTTGTTTTTGTCATTTTTAAACACCTCCCGATTTTTCTAATTGTATTATAAAGGGAGGAAAAATAAAAATATTTCAAAAATCTTGCTTTTATTATAAAAACCTGCTATCATAACAAAAAAGGAGATGAGAATATGAATACTAATCGCGACCTTAGTTATCAGCTTTATCTTCATAAGGTAGAGGGTTTTGAAAGAACATCATACAGTAAAGAACACGAGCGTTATGCCGATGTAAGAGAGGGCAGAACAGAGCAGATAAAAAAGAATATGGCAGAGGTAAGGAAGGATTTTCTCAAAGGGAAGGGTGTTCTTTCGAAAGACCCTATCCGTAATATAAGATACCATATAATCGTCGCTGTTGCAATGGTTTCGAGAAATTGTATTGATGGCGGAATGCCTCATGATGCTGCGTATACTCTTGCGGATATATATATTCAAAGGGCAGATGTATGTAACAGCGGTGAAAAACTGATTGACCTTTTAGAAGAAATGCAGCTTGACTATGCAAGCAGAATGAGAACAATAAAAAAAGATATGGCAATCTCTATTCATATAAGAAGGGCGATAGATTATATCTATGATAATCTCGATAAAAAGCTTACAGTAAACGAACTTTCTGAGTTCACAGGGCTTAATGTAACATATTTCTCAAAACTGTTCCTTAAAGAAACGGGAATGAGTGCCAAGGATTTTGTCCACGATGTAAAGATAAATACCGCCAAAAATATGCTTACATTGTCAGATTATGATTATTCTGAAATTGCCCTTGCTTTAGGATTTTCTTCACAAAGTGCATTTATAACTCTGTTTAAAGAAAAAGCAGGGGTGACCCCTAAAAAATATCGTGATATGTATGCAAAACACGAATAATTTATCGCTTATGACTAAATATAGTTACCCTATGCTAACTGCGTTTTATCAAATCTTCCAAAGTTGATTTTAAGTTGTTGACAAAAAAACAATAAAAGGGTTAAAATAAATACAGTTAGCAAACACTAACTCGAAAAAGAACATATCTTAGAACCTCAAAAATATACAGTAAGTACCCTTAAGACTGAAAACTCCGCAGGAAGTTATACACCCTGCGGAGTTTTTGGTTTATATAAGAATCCCGTTGCAATGATCAATTTCGTGCTGGATAATCTGTGCTGTAAAACCTTCAAAATTCTTTATTCTGTCTTTAAAGTCTTCATTCTGCCATTTGACCTTTATCTTCTTATATCTCTTGCAGGGACGTGGTCCGCCAAGAAGCGAAAGACAACCCTCTTTTGTTTCATAAGGATCTGACATCTTTATTATCTCAGGATTAAACATAATCATATATTCGCCATCGTTATCAAAAGCGATAATACGCTTATTCTCTCCTATCATATTAGCCGCCATTCCAACGCAACCGTCCTTATGAGAAACGAGGGTTTCTAAAAGGTCATTGGCGACAGATATATCGTCTTTTGTTGCGATTTCTGCTTTTACCGATAACATTTCGGGTGAATGGATAAGTTCTTTTATCATAATATTCTATCCTTTACTTGAAAAAATATTTTTTGTGTGGTATAATCTTACAAAACAGTAAGGGGGAGAAAAAATGTCAGAAGAAAAGAAAAACAAGAAAAAAATAAGCGGACTTAATATAGCGCTTCTTCTCATAATAGCGTCTGCAATTTTCGGAATCGTCTGTTTTGCAAATATGGCAATCCAGATGGGAAAAGATCCCCGCCCCGAATTTGACGATGAAGATATCCCGTCTGTTTCAGAAACAATAGAATGATTTTAAAAGACTTTGTCCGTTTTCGGATAAGGTCTTTTTATTTTCGGGATATTTATTCTTCTTTCTCACATACTAAAAAAGATTATATCATCTATAAAAAAATCCGTCAAGAAAGGTGAGAAGAATGGACTACTTAAAAAGAGCAGAAGAACTTTTTTCTGAAACAAAAGAAAACCGACGCTATATTCATAAAAATGCCGAAACGGGATTTGACCTTCCGAAAACAACCGTGTTTATTTCTGAAAAACTAAAAAGCTACGGCATAAATCCGATCCCTTGCGGAAAGGGGATAACTGCCACAATCGGCAACGGTAGCCCTACTATTCTTCTTCGTGCAGATATGGATGCTTTACCTATGAAAGAAGAAAGCGGTGAGGAATTCAGAAGTGAAAACGGCAACGCCCATACCTGCGGACACGATATGCATTCCGCTATGCTTCTTACCGCCGCAAGAATGTTAAAAGAAACGGAAACCGAACTTATGGGAATGGTTAAACTTATGTTCCAACCAGCCGAGGAACTTCTTTTAGGTTCGAAAAATATGATTGAAAACGGGATACTTTTAAACCCCAAGCCCGATGTCGCCCTCGCTTTTCATACCGCCGCAGGAAAAATTCCTACGGGAAAATTTATGTATAATAACGCTTCTGCTATGATGTCGGCGGTAAGAATGTTTCGGATTGAAACAAAGGGCAAAGGAGGACACGGTGCTTATCCTCATCTCTCAACAGACGCACTTTTTATCCTCTTTAAAATATATTCCGCACTTTCTTCTCTCGTTTCAAAAGAGGGTAACCCCGATTATAAAACCTTTCTTACAATCGGGAAAATTTCAGCAGGAACAGCACCCAATATCATTCCCGAAAGTGCTTTTATGGAAGGCTCGTTAAGGTCAGATGATAACAACGAGGTAGACCGCATTTTCTCTCGCATAAAAGAAATTTCAGAGTATACCGCAAAGGCTTTCAAAGGAACAGTAAAAGTAACCCTTTTATCAGAAACACCTGTTCTTTTGTGTGATGAAAAGATAACAGATTTAGCGGTAAAAGTCCTTTCTGATAAAGGCTTTGAGGGAATAGCCGGAATGAAAGCCGCCGCCTCTGAGGATTTTTCTTTTATCGCAGAAAAAATCCCCTCGGCGATGATTTATCTTTCATCGGGATTTTCGGACGAAAGGGGAGAATATACAGCTCATAACCCCAAGGTTGCTTTTGATGAAGAGGTTTTAAAAATCGGTGCATACGCTTATGCCGAAACCGCAAGAAGATTTTTATCAGAAAAATAAAAACGAGGTGCTTTAAACACCTCGCTTTTTGTTAATCAAACATTGTGGTTGAAAGATATCTCATTCCCGTGTCGGGTAAAAGAACAACTATTGTTTTTCCCTTATTTTCGGGACGTTTTGCGATTTCAACCGCCGCAACAGCCGCCGCACCCGATGAAACACCGACGAGCAGCCCCTCTTTTCTCGCAAGATTTCTGCCCATTGAATAAGCGTCTTCGTTGCTGACAGTAATTACTTCATCATAAACGTCCGTGTCAAGAATTTCGGGGATAAATCCTGCACCGATTCCTTCTAATTTATGCGAACCCGCAACACCCTTTGTTAAAAATGGTGACGATAAAGGTTCAACGCCTATTATTTTAATGTCAGGATTTTTTTCTTTCAAGAATTTTCCTGTGCCTGATATAGTTCCGCCTGTTCCTATTCCGCAGATGAAAATATCAACTTTTCCGTCGGTATCTTCCCATATTTCAGGGCCTGTTGTTTCATAGTGTGCCATAGCGTTTGAAGGATTTACAAACTGCCCCATAACAATGCTGTTATTGATTTCATTTTTAAGTTCTTCTGCTTTAGCGATAGCACCCTTCATTCCCATAGCACCGTCTGTAAGAACAAGTTCAGCACCATAAGCGGCGATGATTTTTCTTCTCTCGACACTCATAGTATCGGGCATAACAATGATAACTCTGTATCCTTTGGCAACCCCTGCCATAGCAAGACCTATTCCAGTGTTTCCGCTTGTAGGCTCGATGATTACAGAACCTTCTTTTAAAAGACCTTTTTCTTCTGCGTCAGCAATCATTTTAACAGCAACTCTGTCTTTAACGCTTCCTGCGGGGTTTAAAAATTCAACCTTCGCTAAGATGTCGGCAGAGAGGTTTTCTTCTTTAATAACACCCGAAAGTCTTAAAAGAGGAGTTTTTCCTGTAAGGTCGGTAATTTTATCGTAAATTTTCATTATATACCTTCTTTCGTTATATCACGGTTTTCTTAGGTTTCAAACCGATTTGATGATACCACTCTTATAAGAAAAAGTCAAGTTGAAATAAAATTGTGATATTTGGATATTGTAAGTAACAGATATTTGTGATAAAATATATTATGTATAAGTTTATACACATTTACTCAGATAAAATATTATTTGTCATATAGGGGGAATTACCGATGAAGTCAAAACAGTATGAAGTTATTGACAATGTCGAAAAACTCGAATCAGCCATTGAGAGAGTGAGAAAAGCACAGCAGATTTTTGCTGAATATTCTCAGGAGCAGGTTGACAAGATCTTTCTCGCGGCGGCTTCTGCGGCAAACAAGAAGAGAATAGAACTCGCTAAGTTTGCTGTCGAAGAAACAGGAATGGGGATTGTTGAAGATAAGGTTATCAAAAACCATTATGCCGCTGAATATATCTATAACGCCTATAAGGATACAAAAACCTGCGGAGTTATAGAAGAAGACAAAGCTTACGGCATAAAGAAAATAGCAGAACCCATAGGCGTTGTTGCGGCGATTATTCCTACAACCAACCCTACATCAACCGCTATTTTCAAGACACTTCTTGCTCTTAAAACAAGAAACGGAATGATTATAAGCCCTCATCCCAGAGCGAAGCTTTCAACAATCGCAGCAGCTAAAGTTGTTCTCGAAGCGGCTGTTGAAGCAGGTGCACCTGAAGGCATTATCGACTGGATTGACGTTCCCTCACTCGAACTTTCAAACCTCATTATGAAAGAGGCTGATATAATCCTCGCAACAGGCGGACCCGGAATGGTCAAAGCGGCTTATTCAAGCGGAAAACCCGCAGTCGGCGTAGGTGCAGGAAACACACCTGCTATCATCGATGATACCGCCGATATCATTCTCGCGGTAAACTCTATTATCCATTCAAAGACATTCGATAACGGAATGATTTGTGCTTCAGAACAGTCAGTTATCGTTCTTGACAGTATCTACGATAAAGTCAAGGAAGAATTTCAGAAGAGAGGATGTTATTTCCTTTCTCCCTCTGAAACAGAAAAGGTAAGACAGACCATTATCATCAACGGCGGCCTCAATGCAAAGATAGTAGGTCAGAAAGCACACACAATCGCAAACCTCGCAGGAGTAAAGGTTCCCGAAGGAACAAAAATCCTCATAGGCGAAGTTAAGAGTGTTGACCTTTCTGAAGAATTCGCACACGAAAAACTTTCTCCCGTTCTTGCTATGTATAAGGCAAAATCTTTTGATGACGCGATGAGCAAAGCAGAAGTTCTTATTGCAGACGGCGGATATGGTCATACATCATCTGTTTATCTCAACGCAGTAACAGAAAAAGAAAAAATCCACGAATTCGGCGAAAGAATGAAAACCTGCCGTATTCTCATAAATACTCCCTCATCACAGGGCGGTATAGGAGATCTTTATAACTTCAAACTCGCTCCTTCGTTAACACTCGGTTGCGGATCATGGGGCGGTAACTCGGTTTCCGAAAACGTTGGTGTCAAACACCTTATCAACATTAAAACAGTAGCTGAAAGAAGGGAAAATATGCTTTGGTTCAGAGCACCTGAAAAAATCTATATGAAAAAAGGCTGTCTGCCCGTTGCTCTTGACGAACTCGGAAAAGTTATGGGCAAGAAGAGAGCGTTTATAGTAACCGACAATTTCCTCTATGAAAACGGCTACACAAAACCTATCGCTGATAAGCTTGACGAAATGGGAATCGCTCATACAACATTTTTCAATGTTGAACCCGACCCAACACTCGCTTCTGCTAAAGAAGGGGCTATGCAGATGTCTGCATTCAAGCCCGATTGCATTATAGCACTCGGAGGCGGTTCTGCTATGGACGCCGCAAAGATTATGTGGGTTCTTTATGAACATCCCGATGCAGACTTTATGGATATGGCTATGCGTTTTGTCGATATCAGAAAGAGAGTATATACATTCCCTAAAATGGGCGAAAAAGCATATTTTGTCGCTATTCCTACATCAGCAGGAACAGGCTCTGAAGTTACTCCTTTCGCAGTTATCACAGACGAAAAAACAGGCGTCAAATATCCTCTAGCTGATTACGAACTTCTTCCCGATATGGCAATTATCGACACAGATTTCCATATGTCAGCACCTAAGGGTCTTACAGCAGCATCAGGTATCGACGCTGTAACTCACGCGCTCGAAGCCTATGCCGCAATGCTTGCTACAGACTATACAGACGGTCTTGCACTTCAGTCTTTAAAGATTATATTTGAGTATCTCCCAAGAGCGTATGATAACGGTCAGACAGATGTCGAAGCAAGAGAAAAAATGGCCAATGCCGCAACAATGGCAGGCATGGCTTTTGCAAACGCATTCCTCGGTGTTTGTCACTCAATGGCACATAAACTCGGTGCATTCCATCATCTTCCTCACGGTGTTGCAAACGCACTTCTCATTGAAGAAGTTATGCGTTTCAACGCATCAGAAACTCCTGTTAAAATGGGAACATTCTCACAGTATGATCACCCTCATACACTTTCTCGTTATGCAGAAGTTGCCGATTATCTCGGAATAAAGGGTAAATCTGATGAAGAAAAACTCGAAAATCTCATAAAGGCAATAAACACACTCAAAGCTAAAGTCGGTATAAAGAAGACCATAAAGGATTACGGCATTGATGAAAAGGATTTCCTTTCTCGTCTCGATGAAATGACAGAACAGGCATTTGATGATCAGTGCACAGGCGCTAACCCACGTTATCCTCTTATGAGTGAAATCAAGCAGATGTATCTTAACGCTTACTACGGAAAGCATTTTGTTGAACCCGAAATGCCAAAGAAGAAAACAGCACCTGCTAAAAAGCCTGCCGCTAAGAAAACAGCAACAAAGAAAACAACAGCCCAAAAGACACCCGCAAAGAAAACTCCGGCAAAAACAAGCAAGAAAAAGTCATAAGGAGGATTTTTAAATGAAACTCGATAATGTAATAGCAGTAAGAAACAAAAAAACAATCTACCGTGACGGCGATAAATGCATAAAGGTTTTTGATAAGGATTATTCAAAAGCGGATGTTTTAAACGAAGCACTCAATCAGGCGAGAGTTGAAGAAACAGGTCTTAACATCAACAAAATCATCGGTGTAACAACTATCGAAGATAAATGGGCAATAGTTTCTGAATTCATCGAAGGAAAAACACTTACAGAACTTATCGAAGAAAATCCTTCAGATAAGGATAAATACCTCGAACTTTTGGTTGATCTTCAACTTGAAGTTCAGTCAAAGACAAATCCTCTCCTTACAAAACTCAAGGATAAGATGAACCGCAAAATCGGTCTTACGGAACTTGATGCAACTGTAAAATATGACCTTTTCACACGCCTTGAATCAATGCCAAAGCATAACAAACTCTGTCATGGCGATTTCAATACATCCAATGTAATAATAGCAAAGGACGGCACACCCTATATTCTCGACTGGGCACACGCCACACAGGGTAACGCTTCAGCCGATGCCGCAAGAACATATCTTCTTTTCTGTTTGAATGAAGATATGGAGGGTGCTAAGAAATATCTCGAACTTTTCTGCAAGAAGAGCGATACAGCTATGCAGTATGTTCAGAAGTGGATGCCCATTGTTGCAGCATCACAGTCAGTAAAGGGCAACGAAAAGGAAAGAGAATTTCTTCTTTCTTGGGTAAATGTAGTAGATTATCAGTAAAAAAACGAAAATCCTGCACTTTCTACTGCGTTAAACTCGCTCGGAATACCATAAGTATGCCGTCGCTCGTTTGCCTTGTATAAAGCACAGTCTCTTCGGTTTTGGTATATTTACAAATACACTCGGCAACCTGAATTTCGGGTTGCCGTGTTTTTTATAATTTTTTCTCCCCTCAAGGATAAACCCCCTCTCCCGATAGTTTTATATATGAAAGCGCTTATCAAAAAGTCAAGGAGGTGCGATGTGGATAATGCAGAAATAAAAAGAATATACGAACTTTATTTCGATACAGTCTATCGTATTTCTTTTTTATATATGAAGAATGAAAACGATGCCCTCGATGTTACAGAGGATACATTTTGTTCAATGATACGTCGCTTACCTTCGTTCGAAAACGATGAAAAGGCAAAGGCATGGCTTATTGTTACCGCTTCAAACAAATGCAGGACTCTTCTTAAAAAATGGTGGAACAAAAGAAACGATTATACAGAAGCGATGAAGGATGTTGCTGCTGAGGATAATAAAAACTCTGTTCTTTCTGAAGTTTTAAATCTTTCAGATAAATACAGAATTCCTACCTATCTTTATTATTATGAAGGATACAAAACCTCAGAGATAGGCGAAATGCTCGGTGAAAAAACATCAACAATACAGACACGCCTTGCCAAAGCGAGAGAATTATTAAAACTTGAACTGGAGGAAAAATAATGAAAGAGAAAGACCTTATAACAGCGTTTTCAGAAATCACAGTCGATGAAAGTGCAAAAAACGAGATAGAGAGAAAAATTTTCATAAAACAGAAAGAAAAGAAGCCTACATTTTTCAAAAGACCTTTAATAGCAGTAGTAGCCACTGTCTGCGTTTTTGCCTGCTCACTTCCTGTTGTTGCAGAGAGTGTAAAATCACATCTTCGCGAAAAATTTCCCGAAGCAGAAACAATGCAGGAAAATATACAGTATGCTTTCTATGAAGATGGCGATGAGCATATAAAAGTTACTGTAGAAGAATTTCTTTCGGATGAGATGAATGTTCTTATGACAGTTCATTATAAGGCACTTGACGAAAAAGGAAAAGAATGGCTCATAAACCGTAATTTTGAGAACGATGCAGAAGCCTCGCGCTCAATAGGAGTAGGCAGAAACGTCGGTTTCGGAATACACCCCGATATGCAGGATAATACAATAATCCACGGAGTAAATTATTCTTATAACACAGAAGAACTGAAAGAATCCGCAACAGAAACAGACCGCTTTTTTGTCACCTTCTATGAAGCGTCAGGCCGTGATTACGATTCGGCAAAGGGTATTTTTTCATACCCTATGCCAAGCGGAACAAAAACAGTTTATTTTGATACAAAGGGTAATGTTCCCGTAAGTGAATTTTCTCTCGCGTCAGATAAAGTTCCCAGTGAATATTTTACACCGACATATATGGAACTTTCAGACCTTTCATTCGTTATCTATGCTATGCAGCACGGCGTTTACGAAACATTTTCAGAACCGCGCCATTATGGCAACAGATGGATTTTGCCCGATGAAGAATATGATAATATAAGAATTTATTTTGTTAAGGCAAACGGCGAAAGGATAAGACTTGATGGTTGGATGAACAGCACTCATCCCGATGAAAAAAATAATTACAGTGACCTTGTTCTTTTATCAGGAAGACTTCCTGAAGGAATGAAGGCAGAGGATGTTGTTTCTCTTGAAATCAACGGCGTTGAATACAAATTAAAATAAAAAAAGAGAGGGGATAACCCCTCCTTTTTTTATTCCAGAACACAGAATTCCGAAAACTCTGCTTTGATATCCTTATCTTTTACATAAAGCGAACATAAATTGTCGTTTTCATCAACTGTTATTTCGTATTTTCCTTTTTCACATTCGCCTGTAAAAATTCTTTTCCCGTCATCCGTTTCAGAGTAGGGGAGTGATACCGCCTTAGCACTATGGTCAATACATTCCGAAAGAACGAGATAGAGGTTGTTTTCGGGTAAATTTTCTTTTTCATTCGCAACAGTCATTCCGTGATATTCGGTAACAATAATGTTGTTTGATAAAGAAATGCTTACTCCCTCAAGTTCAGAAGGGGAATCTATCTCTGATTTCCATATTCCGTCGCCAAGCCTTGTCATACTGCAGGATATACTGTTTTTGCCGTAATCTATCTCTGCGCATACATTAAAAAGCCTGTTTGTCATTGGTGTGTCTTCCGAGGGCACTTTGTCACATCCACATAAGATAATAGTCATAGAAACTACTAAAACCAACATTTTTTTTATTTTTTTCATAGAAAAAGCCTCCTTTGTCTTTTAAGGACAAAAAAGGCTTTATTTTTATCTTTTAAGCATTTTGAAAACTGTCGGCAGTTCTTTTATAACATCAGAAGGAAGCATTCCCTGCATAGAAAGTTTTTCGGCAGTAATATCAGCCGCTTTTCCGAATATATATGCCCCCGCGGCAGCAGCGTCCGTTCCCGAAAGACCTTGTGCCGCAAGTGATGCTATTATGCCTGTTAAAACATCTCCGCTGCCTCCGCGTGAAAGACCTGCATTTCCGTTTTCGTTTATAAAAGAATATCCGTTGGCACCGCATATTATTGTGGGATTTCCCTTTGAAAGAACGGTTATGCCGTATTCTTTCGAAAGATTTTCTACAATAGAAAATCTGTTTTCAAGTATTTCTTCAAGGGTTAGTCCAAGAAGCCTTGAAAGTTCCTTCGGGTGAGGAGTTATCACAACATCCGCCTTTATGTCCTTTAATATATCTATTCCTGTACCCATAGCGTTTAGACCATCTGCGTCAATAACAATTGGACAGGAGAGATTTTTCAGAAGTGCTTTGAGGATTGACAGCGTGTCCTCATTGTTGCCCATTCCGCAACCTATCGAAACGGCAGTTGCGTTTTCACAAAGAGAAAGAATTTCTTTTTCGTTTGTCTGCGATATTGTTCCCGCGGTTGTTTCTTTTAAGGGAAGATATGTGCATTCATATATATTTCCCGAAAGACTTTC
>JAGAJQ010000244.1 GCA_017828955.1 Oscillospiraceae bacterium | reverse complement strand
GGACAGACGTTTCAGGCTTCCTCGTTGCTGACCCCAGAATTATCGATAATCCCGCACCCATAACAACAATAACATACAGAGAACTCAGAGAACTTTCATATATGGGCGCTACCGTTCTTCATGAAGACGCTATCTTCCCCGTAAGAACAGCAGGTATTCCCATAAATATAAAGAACACAAACGCTCCCGAAGACAGAGGAACAATGATTGTTGCAAACGCAGATGAAGTTATTCCTCCTTATACAATAACAGGTATCGCAGGTAAAAAAGGATTCTGTGCAATCAACATCGAAAAGGATATGATGAACTCAGAACTCGGTTTCGGAAGAAAAATCCTTGAAGTTCTCGAAGGAAACAATATCTCATTCGAACATCTCCCTTCAGGAATAGACACAATGTCTGTTCTTGTTAACGAAAATTCAATGGGCGGTAAGGCAGAAAGAATTTTACAGGAAATCAAGACTGCCACAAACCCTGACCATATCGAACTCGAACACAACATCGCACTCATCGCAATCGTTGGTAGAGGTATGAGAAAGCAGAGAGGTACTGCGGCAAGAATTTTCGCAGCACTTGCACACGCAAAGATAAATGTTAAGATGATTGACCAGGGTTCATCAGAACTCAACATCATCGTCGGTGTTTCAGATGATGATTTCGAACAGGCGATGAAATGTATTTATGCAATCTTCGTAGACACAGTAGAGGAGTAAAACGAAAATCTCACTTGTTTTGCTGTGTTAAACTCGCTCGAAATACCTGTGTATTCCTTCGCTCGTTTGCCTTGCAAAACGAAGTAATCTTTTCGTTTTACGGGGAATGCCTCCACGGGCTCCGTGGCGAAAAACCGCACTGAAATGCACACTAATGAGCATAGCAGGTAATATGTTCGTGGTTTCTTTCTTGCACTAATATCGGCAACGGGTTACTCTGCCGTTGCGAATGGAAAAAGAATTACCGCGAGCGCGTGAGCGAGCGCAAAGCTCTCCGCAGGAGCCGTGTTTTGCTTTCTTTTTCACGGGAGAAAAAGAAAGTCGGCTTAAAGGAACGATAGTTCCGCGAGCCGAAACATAATAAAAAACAAATAATCCCCCACGAAATGTGGGGGATTTTTTTATCTTTAATCTAAAAGTCCGCAATATTCATAACAACGCCACTTTTAACTATATCAATAACGCCATAGGATTTTCCCTTGCCGTCCCTTGGCTCTGAAAGTGAGCCTGGGTTTAAAAGATAAATTCCGCTTTCACTGTCATAATAGGAAAAACGCTCGTGGGTATGCCCGAAAAGAACAATACTTGCTCCCTGTGCTTTTGCCTCTTTTAAAATAGTTCCTATTCCGTATTTTACAGACATCATATGCCCATGGGTAGCATAGATTTTTCTGCCGAAGTCCGCCTCGATAAGAAGTGACATCGGTGCGCCCGAATTTATATCGCAGTTGCCCCTTACATAACGCAGGTCTATCTCAGGATAAGCCGATTTTACCATATCCGCCTCGGGCTCGCCGTCGCCTAAATGAATAAACATATCGGTTGTGTTCCTATGCTTTTCAACAACATCGAAAAGGTTTCCCGTTCTGCCGTGACTGTCGG
>JAGAJQ010000243.1 GCA_017828955.1 Oscillospiraceae bacterium | reverse complement strand
GGATAACCGTGATCACCGCCGTTGCAGTCCAAGATATCAATATAATGAATTTCATCAAAGTAGTGTTTAAGAGCATATGCTGAGAAAACGCTTGTAACACCGGGGTCAAAGCCTGTGCCTAAAAGTGCTGTGAGGCCTTTTTCCTTGAACTTATCCATATAAGCCCACTGCCATGAATAATCGAAGTAAGCAGTAAATCCCTTTTCCTTGCATCTCTTTTCATAGATTGCTCTCCACTCGGGGTCATCTGTATCTTCTGCTTCATAGTTTGCTGTGTCAACATAGTTTGCGTTGCATTCGAGACAAGCATCCATAATAGTAAGGTCCTGATAGGGAAGTGCAACATTTAAAACTGTGTGGGGCTTAACTTCTTTCATAAGTGCAACGAGTGAATCAAAGCTGTCAGCGTCAACTGTTGCTGTCGAGAGTTTGGCTGTTGTCTTATCTTTGAGAATTTCAACCAGAGCATCACACTTTGACTTTGTTCTGCTTGCTATGCAGATATCTGTAAAAAGAGGGTTCTGACAACATTTGTGAATAGCAACTGTAGCAACTCCGCCACAACCGATAACGAGTAATTTCATAATTTTCTATCTCCTTTAAAATCAGTTTTTCTTTTCTTCTTCTATGAGTAAATCTTCAACATATTTAGGAAGCATAAACGCACCCCTATGAAGATTTGCCGAGTAATACCATGTTTTAAGACCGCGTTTTTCCCAACGGACAGGGTCGAAATCACGAAGAGGGTGATATTTTTTTGATGCAAATCCGAAAAGCCAGTATCCTGAGGGGCAGGTAGGAATATGTGCCTGATAAACCCTGCTTATCGGGAAACTTCTGAAAGCTTTTCTGTGCATTGTTCGGCAACTTTCTTCATCAACATCAAAGAAAGGACTTCCGTGCTGATAAACCATTATGCCGTCTTCCTTGAGCGCTTTATAACAACTTCCGTAGAATTCCTTTGTGAAAAGACCTGCTGTATAACCCAGAGGGTCTGTAGAGTCATTGATTATAAGGTCATACTGGTCCTGTTTTCCGCGAAGAAAACGAAGGCCGTCCCTATAAAAGATATTGACACGGGGGTCGTCAAGACCTTTTGCGTTATCGGGGAAAAATTCACGACATACATTTACGAAAAGTTCATCGGGTTCAACAACATCAATTTCTTCGATTTCATCGTAGTATGAAAGTTCTCTCGCAACGCCGCCGTCGCCACCGCCGATAACGAGAACCTTTTTAACCGAGGGGTGAACCGCCATCGGAACGTGTACTATCATTTCGTCGTATGTGAATTCGTCTTTTTCGGAGAAGATAACGCTACCGTCCGAGGTTAAGAATCTTCCGAATTCGACAGAGTCGAAAATGTCAATTCTCTGAAAATCGCTTGTTCCGCTGAAAAGCTGTTTTTCAACTCTTATCGACATCTTGACGTTATTTGTATGCATTTCAGAAAACCAGAAATCCAAAGTTTAGCCCTCCTTTAAAACATTGAGAGTTTTAAGTTCGCAGTCTTCGGGGCCCTGAATAGAGCAACCCTTTTCTTTTGCGAAAAGCATATAATCTATAAGTTCGTTTGTAATCATTTCGCCCGGTGCGAGAATAGGTATTCCGGGAGGGTAACACATAACAAATTCTCCACAGATTTTTCCTGCTGTTTCTTTAATGGGAAGCTGCTTCTTTTCAGAATAGAATGCTTTCTGGGGAGTTGCCGCAACTATGGGTGAAATATATTCTGAATTGTGGATGTGTGTTACTTCCTTTGAATAAAGACGTTTTATGTCTTCGAGTGCACCCACAAGGCGTTCGATCTCCTGAATTCTGTCGCCTATCGAGATATATGCGAGGATATTTCCGATATCGCCGAATTCGATCTGAATATCGTATTCATCGCGGAGAAGGTCATAGATTTCGATACCCGTAAGACCGATATCTCTTGTATAGACAGAAAGCTTTGTAACGTCATAGTCATAAACGCTTGTTCCGTTTACAAGGTCTTTTCCGTAGGCATAATATCCGCCTATGGAATTTATTTCATCTCTTGCATATTCAGCGAGAGAAGCTACTTTTTCAAACGATTCTCTTCCTCTTAAAGCAAGGTTTCTTCTTGAAATATCAAGGCTTGATAAAAGAAGATAAGACGCACTTGTTGTCTGTGTAAGATTTATGATCTGTTCGACATATCTTATGTTTATGTTTTCATTTACAAGAAGCATCGAACTCTGTGTCAGACTTCCGCCTGATTTATGCATAGAAACGGCAGCCATATCAGCACCCGCTTCCATAGCGGACATAGGAAGGTTTTCGTGGAAATAAAGGTGAGTTCCGTGCGCTTCATCAACAAGAACCTGCATACCGTGACTGTGTGCGAGTTCAACAATAGCTTTCATATCAGAGCATATGCCGTAATATGTGGGGTTATTTACAAAAACCGCAACAGCATCAGGGTTTTTTTCAATAGTTTCTCTCAGTCTGTCGATGTTCATACCAAGAGCAATTCCTATTCTTTCGTCAACATCGGGGTTTACATAAACAGGTTCAGCACCGCAGAGAACGAGTGCGTTAAGAACACTCTTATGAACATTTCTTGGAAGAATGATCTTATCCTTTGCCTTGCAGGTAGCAAGAATCATCGTCTGAACAGATGATGTTGTTCCGCTTACCATAAAGAATGCGTGCGCAGCACCGAAAGCGTCTGCTGCGAGTTGCTCCGCCTGATAGATTACAGAAACAGGGTGACATAAGTTGTCAAGCGGTTTCATTGAGTTTACGTCAATTCCTACACACTGTTCGCCCAAAAGTTTTACGAGTTCGGGATTTCCTCTTCCTCTCTTATGCCCCGGAACATCAAAAGGAACTATTCTTTGTCTTCTTAGTCTTTCGAGCGCCTCATAAACAGGGGCTGATTTCTGATTTTCAATATTCATTCTGCATCTTTCCAATCCGAAAAAAATAAAAAAGCAGGTTGTCATAAAAGCAACCTGCTGTCAATAACGCGAAATAACAGCCCCTTAGGCTGTATTTTTCTTTCGGACACTACTGCCGATTATACCTTATTGACCGTTTCACAAGTGACTTTCTGATTATAAAGTTATCATCTTATAAAATTTGGGCTTTTAACCCAATCAATAATGCGATGAAATCATCGCTTCGGCATCTGACCCGCCTGTCCGTATGGGCTTTTCTCCTGCTATCGCAGAAGACGGTCGTGTTGTCTTTAACAACAGGACTATACTATCATAATAAAGAAAAAATGTCAATACTTGTCGGAAAAGTTAAAAAAAATTTAAAAAACTAACGGCATCGGAATTCCGATGCCGTTGATTTTTTACTTAATATCCCAGGGATCCTGGTTATCGCCCGATGTGTCTGTATAGTCGGAACCTGTATACTGTGAATAATCGGGAGCAGGATATGAATTTGTATTGATAGAATCCATATCTGCCTGCTGTTGATCATCTGCAAGGTTAACTACTTTCAGACCTCGCTCTTTTGCTATATTCAATATATTGTTGATGTCTTCCTGTGATGTGAATTCACCATTCATCATCAGGTTTGTAGGCTTGTTGTATGCGTAAGCTTCTTTTGAAACATCATCTTCGGGTGCATATGTATAATCTCTTCTGCTTGTTATAAATCCACTTATTGCAGATACTATTCCGAAAACTACAACACTGCACCAGACGAGCATAAACACTCCTGCAGCGAGAGAAGCTTCAACATCACCGCCACTCTTCATGAATCGTGTTTCTGCATCGGAGAACATAGCTATAAGGTCATCCGAAAGGGGTGTACTGCTTCTTGAAAGTTCCTCATAGAAATCATCGTTGAATTTATCCATTTTACTGTCCGAAAGTATCTTTATGGTATCATCACCTATGATACATTCCCACGTCCAGTCGAGATAGTCGTCATCTTCATAATAATACTCAGAATAAACGAGAAGAAAATGCTCTTCATCATAGAACATATCGTAATATTTTTCAAGAGAATAGTTTTCGAGGCTGTCGTATCTTATCCAGTCATCGTGGCTTAATGTCAGAATATGAGGACAGATACCTGTTTTCTGATGAAAATCCTTGAGAGTTTCAATAACTTCTCTTTCGTTGTCGATAACATCTATTGTATCTGTTATGTATTTTGTTTCATAAGAAATATTTGATACAAGGGGCTTGGGAGGCATGATTCCCTGTCCGACTGCTCCCCACATCATAAACATCGGAAGAATAAAAGGAATAAAGAAAACAAGTGTGAATATAAGTGAGAAAACCGACTGTTTCTTCATCGGTCTGTCGGTATAGATATACTGTGTATTGCCGTGTCGGTCGAGATATGAATATCTCATAGCGCCGGGAAAACGTGTTCTTGAAGTTCTTCTTGAGCTGCTTCTTCCGCCTCTTGAACCGCCTCTGCTTCCGCCACCACGGCTTCCACCACCGCGACTTCCGCCACCACCACTTCTTGCCATAGCATTTTTCTCCTTTTCAACAAAAATTTTCTACATTATAACACATTTTTTTATAAATGTATAGACTAAAATAAAATTTTGGTGTATAATAACTATAACTAAGTATTTTTAAGAGGTTTATTTTTATGAAAGGTCTTGTTCTCGAAGGTGGCTCGATGAGAGGAATGTTTTCGGCGGGCGTTATGGACGTTTTTATGGAAAACGGAATAGAATTCGATGGTGCTGTCGGTGTTTCGGCAGGTGCTGTTTTCGGCTGTAACTATAAATCAAAGCAGATAGGAAGAGCAATAAGATATAACAAGCGTTTCTGTAATGATCCCCGATATGCTTCTTTCCGTTCACTGATAAAAACGGGCGATATTTACGGTGCAGATTTCTGTTATAAGCAAATTCCCGATGAACTTGACATTTTTGACAGAGATACATTCAGCAAAAATCCTATGGATTTCTATGTTGTCGCAACAGATATGGACACGGGGAACCCTATCTACCATAAATGTAAAGACGGCGGAAAAGAAGATATAGAATGGATGCGTGCTTCTGCATCAATGCCTCTTGTTTCAAGAACCGTAAGGATAGGAAAATATTCACTTTCAGACGGCGGAACATCGGATTCAATTCCCGTTAAGTTTATGATAAGAAAAGGCTATGACAAAATCGTTGTTATCCTTACTCAGCCCGAAGGCTTTGTTAAAAAGAAGAATAAACTTATTCCCATAATAAAAATGACAATGAGGGACAAGCCGAATTTCATAAAGGCAATTTCAGAAAGACACAAGATGTATAACAAAACACTTGCCTGCATTAAGAAACTCGAAGAAAGCGGAAGAATTCTCGTTATCAGACCGCCCGAAGCACTCGATATCGGTGCGGTTGAACATAACCCCGATGAACTCGAAAGAGTTTACAGAATAGGCAGAAAAGCCGGAGAGGAATATCTCGACAAAGTAAAGGAATATCTTTTATAACCGAAAGGAAGATTTTATATGAGAACAACCATCAGAGGAAGAATAATGCGTCTTTGCGCGGCTGCTGTTGTGGCTACGGGACTTTTGATGACGCTTGTATCTGCGATAGGAGCGTATACTGTTTCATATAACGACGGTGTGAAACTGGGAACCAACATTTCAGAAAGTGTTGCTTCATCGCTTGAAGGCGAATATGAATATCTTCTTGAGGCTATGCAAGAGGGAGAAGATTCGGCATTTGAAAATTTAAGTTATCTTTCAGATGACCTTTACGACCTTGAAGATTATGCTTCGATAACATCTTCAATCCCCGAGGGAGAGATGACATTCCTTCCTGCTGTTGAAAACGAAGCGAATGAAGTAGTAACACTTGTTGCATATAACGACGGAACAGACATACTCCTCGGCGAACTTACATATGATTATCTCGGCGCTTATATTTCGGGAATGTCGGGCAAAGAAGGCGAACTTGTATTCGTTGCCGACGCTTACGGAAACATAGTTATAACATCGGGCGAAATCAAGGAAGAAATGACAGCCGATAAGGCATATAAATTCACAGACCTTATGACAGCGGTCATCGAAAGCGAAGGAGAGGCTTTTGATACAGAAAGCAAATTCTTCGACGGAGGTACTTTGATTTGTTCATACGAAATCAGTGGAGGACTTTACGTGGTATATGCCGCAGGTCACAATCAGATCTTAAAGTCATATGAAACACTCCGTAACATTCTCGTTATTATCCTCGTTGTATCGATTATAACAGCGCTCGTATGTTCATTCATCGTTGCAGGACAGATTTCAAAACCTGTTTCAGATGCCGCTAAAAGACTTACTCTTCTTGCAGAAGGTGACATAAAATCGAAGTGTGAAGAAAACGAAAGAGGCGACGAAACACAGGTTCTTTATGAGTCACTCGCAAAGACAGTTGAAACACTTTCGCTCTACATAGGCGATATACATAACGTTTTGACAGAACTTTCAAAGGGCAATCTTAACGTAAAGAGCGATGTTGAATACTCTGGCGACTTTATCGACATAAGAAAATCACTCGACGGAATAAGCGATAACCTTAAGGTTACAATGTCAAAGATAAACACAGTCGGAAGTCAGGTTTTAAACGGCTCGAATTCACTTACATCAGGTGCTCAACTTCTTGCTGAAAACGCATCACACGAAGCAGCTTCTATTGAACAGATAAACTCAATGACATCTGATATCAAGTCAACTGTTGACAGAAACAGCGAAGATACAGAAAAGGCATCGAAACTTATGGAAAGCGTTGTTGAAAGCATAGATAACGGCGGAAGAACAATCTCTGAAATGACAAGATCAATGGAAGAAATCAAGGCTACATCAGATGAAATCCAGAATATCGTTGAAGTTATCGAAGATATCGCATTCCAGACAAATATCTTAGCCCTCAATGCCGCAGTTGAAGCCGCAAGAGCGGGCGAAGCGGGACAGGGATTCGCGGTTGTTGCCGATGAAGTAAGAACACTTGCCGCACGTTCATCAGAAGCCGCACAGGAAACTATGGAACTTATCGAAAAGAGCAGTCTTGCCGTAAATCACGGTGTTAAGGTTGCCGAAGAAACAGAACAGTCGTTTGATATAATCAGCGAATCGATCGACGAATTCTCACAGCTTATGGAAAATATCTCGGAAGCTTCAAGAGAACAGGCTGTTGCGATAAACGAAATCAATACAGGTCTCGAAAGCATAACAAACGCTATTCAGTCAAATTCAGCGTCAGCGGAAGAAAGTGCCGCATCAAGCAATTATCTGAGAGAACAGGCAGTAGCTTTGCAGAAAGAAGTTTCAAAGTTCAAAGTTTAAAAAAATGCCACATATCCGAAAATTCGGGTATGTGGCTTTAATTTTGGCATAATATACTATAATTTTTTCAACATGCCTGTTGTCATTTGTATTGAAAATGACGATTATTTTTCGTTTTGGTTGACTTTATCATAATGATGTGATAGTATATCGATATATGATTTTTATTTTGAGGAGTATTAGTTATGAATTTCAAGAAGTTTACAGCAATCGCTGTTGTAGGGCTCACACTTGTAGCGGCTCTCATCGGCTGCGCTGACCAGAAAAAAGAAGACAACACATTTACAGTCGGTTTCGATCAGGATTTCCCTCCTTTCGGATATGTTGACGAAAACGGCGGATACACAGGCTTCGATATCGAAATGGCAGAAGAATGTGCAAAGCGTATGGGCAAAGAAATCAAGCTTCAGCCTATCGACTGGAACTCAAAGGATCTTGAACTTTCTTCAGGTTCTATCGACTGCATCTGGAACGGTTTCACAATGAACGGCAGAGAAGATAAATACACATGGACGTCTGCTTATATGGATAACTCACAGGTATTTGTTGTAAAGGCTGATTCGGGAATAAAGACACAGGCTGACCTCGCAGGAAAGTATGTTACAGCACAGGCTGACTCAGCAGCACTCAACGCACTCAACGGCGAAGAATTCACAGAACTTAAAGAATCTTTCGCAGATCTTCTTACTTGTTCACAGTATAACACAGCTTTTATGGATCTTGACGCAGGCTCAGTTGACGCTATCGCTATGGATATCGGTGTTGCAAGATTCCAGATGGAAGGCAGAGAAAGCGAATTCGTTATTCTCGAAGAACCTATCGTTGAAGAACAGTATGGCGTTGGTTTCCTTCTCGGAAACACAGAACTCCGCGATGAAGTTCAGGCAACACTCGAAGAAATGGTTAAGGACGGAACATTCGCTAAGATTTCTGAAAAGTGGTTCGGTTATGATGTCTGCACAATCGAAGTAAGCGAAGAAGAATAATCTTTTAAACAAAAAATCAAGGGCATCTGAACGAAAGTTCATCTTGCCCTTTTTTACTTTAATTTTATGTATGGGGAGTTTTGGATATGAGTTTTGCAACAATGCTTAAAGAACTTCTGACAGGTCTTGCGACTTCGTTCGGAATTTTCGCTCTTACGCTTTTGTTTTCTCTTCCTTTAGGACTTGTTGTTGCTTTCGGAAGAATGTCTAAAAACAAAATAATAAGCGCTATAACACAGGTCTACATATCCATTATGAGAGGAACTCCTCTTATGCTTCAGCTTCTTGTTGTTTTTTACGGACCTTATTATATGTTCGGCATTTCACTTCACCCGACATACCGTTTTATTTCGGTAATCATAGGTTTCTCACTCAACTATGCGGCATATTTCGCTGAAATTTATCGTGGCGGAATTGAATCTATTTCCAAGGGACAGTACGAAGCGGCGCAGGTGCTTTGTTATACAAAATCACAGTGCTTCGGAAAGATCATTCTCCCTCAGGTTATAAAGAGAATTACTCCCGCTGTTACAAACGAAGTTATTACCCTCATTAAGGATACATCACTCGCATTCACACTTTCTATCCCCGAAATGTTTACAAACGCAAAGGCTATCGCGGCGGCAGAAAAATCAATGGCGGCATTTGTTGCGGCAGGTATTTTCTATTATATCTTCAACCTTGTCGTTGCGACAGTTATGAGAAAAATCGAAAAATCAATGGAATATTATAACTAACCGAAAGGGGACTAAGAGATGAGCGTATTTGAAATAAAGAATGCAAGAAAATCCTTTGGCGACCTTGAGGTTTTAAAGGATATATCGGTATCTGTCGAAAAGGGCGAAATCGTTTCTATCATAGGGCCTTCGGGTTCAGGAAAATCAACATTCCTTCGTTGTGCGACAATGCTTGAAAGACTCGACGGCGGAACACTTACATATTCGGGACATACAGTAGCCGAAGATAAGGACGGAAAAGCAGTCTATCTTAAAAATAACGAGCTGAGAAAATATTATTCCGAATTCGGACTTGTTTTTCAGAACTTCAATCTTTTCCCTCATTATAATGTAATGAAAAATATTACAGACCCTCTTCTGACATCCAAAAAAGCGACACCGAAAGAGGCCGAAGAAATCGGAAAGAAACTCCTTGAAAAAATGGGGCTTTCCGATAAGGCGGATTATTATCCTTGTCAGCTTTCGGGCGGTCAGCAGCAGAGAGTTTCAATAGCAAGAGCACTTGCGATGAATTCAAACATCCTCTTTTTCGATGAACCTACATCAGCTTTGGACCCCGAACTTACGGGCGACATTTTAAGAGTAATAAAATCCCTCGCGGCAGAAAAAATGACGATGGTTATAGTTACTCACGAAATCGAATTCGCAAGAAGCGTTTCAGACAGGGTGATCTTTATGTCAGACGGCGTTATCGTTGAAGAAGGCGCTCCTGATGATGTTATTTTAAACCCCAAGAACGAAAGAACGAGGGCGTTCCTCAAAAAGTTTGAAGAGATATAAAAGGGTTTGGATATGCTGGTGTGATGGAGGGTTGATTAGATGAAAAGGGTAATATGTGTAATCGTGTTAATTTGTCTTTCTTTTACGCTTTTTGGATGTTCCAAGTCAACAGACAATAAGCCGAATTCCAAAAAACAATTACAGAACGAAGTGTTGCAATGCTTTATTGACAATGATACAGAAACCTTAAAAAATATGTTTTGTGCAACAAGTCAAAGAAATCAGGATTTAGAAAATGAAATAGAAAAAGCCATGCATTTGATTGACGGAGAAATCTGTGATTATAGTTTTTCCAGAAGCAGCGAGAGTAAATCTGTGGATGATGGCGAATTATCGTTGTATGAATATAGTTTGCAAATTGATGAAATAAAAACGACAGCAGGTGAAACATATTTGATTTCTTTTGGATACAGAGAGGTGTGTTTGGAAAATCCTAATAGTATTGGCATAATGAGTATGTCAGTATATAAGAAGAATGAAAATTCAACAGATGC
>JAGAJQ010000028.1 GCA_017828955.1 Oscillospiraceae bacterium | reverse complement strand
TCGAAAAGATAAGCAAGAATTCCGCATTCGGCTTTGTTTTCTTTCGGATATTTTTTTGCGTCGGGGTTGATATCATCAGAAAAATGATTTATCGTTCTTGCCGTAATTCCCGACCATTTCAGTTCTTTTTCGGATTTTTTTCTTGAAGCTATAATACGATCAACCTGAGAAGTGATAACATCCTTTGAAATGTTGTATTCTTCTGATATTTTTGAAATATAAACTTCTCTGTCAACAGGGGAAGGTATTTCAGAAAGAACATATATGGCTTTTTTCAGGTATTTAGCCCTGTCTGCTTCTTTCTCGAGATCAAGATTTTCCTTGCATTTTTCAAGTTCAAAATGAACAGCGTCCTGTGAATTTTCTATGAGCATTTTAAACCTTATTTCGCCGAATTTCTTGATATATTCATCGGGATCCTTAGCACCCTGCATATCGAGAATTCTTACGGTAATATCGGGGTCTACTGTGGCAAAAATCTTTATTGCTCTATAAGCAGCCGCTCTTCCTGCACCGTCAGAGTCGTATGCAATTATAACTTCTTTTCTGCTTGTATTTCTTGCAATAAGCGAAGCCTGTTCTGCTGTAAGTGCCGTCCCTAGTGTTGCAACAGTGTTTTCAAACCCTGCCTGATTGAGTGCTATAACGTCCATATATCCTTCTGCGAGGATGATTCTTTCGGGCTTTGATTTTTTTGCAAAATTGAAAGAGAAAAGATTTTTACTTTTGTTGAAAACATAGGTTTCGGGGGAGTTCAGATATTTAGGACCGCTTCCGTCTATTATTCTTCCGCCAAAAGCTATGACGTTCTTGCTGACGTCTAAAATAGGGAAGATAGCCCTGTCTCTGAAAATATCATAAACGCTTCCTTTTTCCGAACGCTGACAAAGCCTTGCTTCTATCAGTTCGTCATCAGAAAAACCTTTACTGTTCATATAATCTCTTAAAGTTGACCAATTGTCAGGAGCATATCCTAACCCATATTTTTTTATCGTTTCGGGCTTTATTTCTCTTTTTTTGAAATACATAAGCCCCTTTATGCCTTCTTTTTTAGAAAGAACAGAATAATAGAAATTTGCAGCTTCTCTGTTTATTTCAAAAAGTCTTGCCTTTCTGTAAGCTTTAGAGGCGTCTTCACCTGATTTTTCGGGGAGAATCATTCCCGCCCTGTCGGCAAGGTGTTTTACAGCCTCGTCAAATTCCATATTCTCGATTTCTTTTATAAAGGTGATTACATCTCCGCCTGCGTGGCAACCGAAACAATAGTAACTCGAAGTGTCGGTGTAAACAACGCAGGACGGATTCTTATCCGCGTGAAAAGGGCATACACAAGCATAGTTTCTGCCTTGTTTTTTCAGATGAACATAAGAAGACATAACTTCTTCAATCGGGTTATTCTGTCTTAAATTATATAAGAATTCGTCTGAATAGCGCATTTTACACCTCACTTTCTTTTTGTTCTGTATTTTTATACGTTGAAATTCAGTTCAAACGCTTTGGGGATAAAGATTTCTTCGTAAAGAGCTATCGCATATCCGTCTGTCATTCCCGCGATATAATCGCATACCGCACGGTGAATATCAAAACGCTCCATTATTTTTTTGAACTGAGGCGGTAATTTATCAGGATTATTGTAAAAATGTATATAGAGTTTTTCGATAAGAAGCTTTGCTTTTTCTTCTTCCTTTTTCGCGACGGGATTTCTGTAAACTCTTTCAAACATAAACGAATGCAGACTTTCGTGTGCTTTTGCGATTTCTTCCGAAGGGCCTATTTTTTTAACACCATTCGAAACAATAGAACTTACAAGCGTTGTAATTCTTTCTGTTTTCGAATGACCCAAAATATCGGTAATATCTTTCGGCAGATCGCTTTCTTTTAAAATTCCCGCTCTTATAGCGTCGTCAATGTCGTGATTTATATAGGCTATTCTGTCGGCAAGTCTTACTATGTAACCCTCTTTTGTTTTAGCAACCATATTTGTGTGGGAGATAATTCCGTCGATAACTTCTTCGGTAAGGTTAAGCCCCCTGCCGTCTTTTTCGATATACTCAACTACTCTTCCGCTCTGTATATAGTGTTTGAAACCATCGGGACAGATAATGTTTAGCACTGCCTCTCCTGAGTGTCCGAAAGGGGTATGACCGAGATCGTGACCTAAAGCTATTGCTTCTGTCAAATCTTCATTCAGACGAAGCCCTCTTGCGATAGTTCTTGCAATCTGAGAGACTTCTAAGGTGTGAGTGAGTCTTGTTCTGTAATGATCTCCTTCAGGAACTAAAAAAACCTGAGTTTTCTGTTTCAGTCTTCTGAACGAGTTTGAATGTATTATTCTGTCGCGATCACGCTGAAACTCTGTTCTCAAAGGACATTTTTCTTCCTCTACGGCTCTTTTTCCGCCATCGGCAGAAAAGCAAGCACTTTTACAGAGTATCTGACGCTCAAGATTTTCTTGCGTTTCTCTTATTGTCGGCATAAACTCCCTCCCGTGTAAAAAAGTCAGTCACATAATAATATACTCATTTTGTGTCAAAAACTCCTTTATTTTTTAGAACGGTTTGTATAAACGAACAAAAGCGTATACATCGATGTATACGCTTTTATGCAAAATTCTCAAAAAGTTCGCTTCCTTTAGAAAGTATAACCGCACCGTTAGAGGTATCTTTAAGTTTTTCAGCCATAGCGTCAAACTGTTCGCTTCTTACAAGAAGAGTAATTGTTACATTGTCTGCAAATTCTGTATCAAGCAGTTTTATTTCAAATTCAGGAAGGATATAGTTGATTTTTCCGTAAAGGGTATAGTCAACCGAAATGAAACCTTATAGCAGGAGCACATCTTCATTCTTTCAGCGGCGTCAACTGCGATTTTAGCGGCGTGTGAATAAGCCCTTACAAGCCCACCACCACCTAAAAGTATCCCTCCGAAATATCTCGTAACAACAACGCAGACATCTGTGAGGTTTTCTTTTTTTATGACTTCATAAACGGGGACGCCTGCTGTTCCTTGAGGTTCACCGTCATCACTGTATCTCGAAATATTTCCGTCACGAAGAATATAGGCATAAACATTGTGAGTTGCTTTTCTGTGTTTAGCCCTTATTTCTTCGATAAAAGCAACGGCTTCATCGTTTGTTGTAACGGGTTTTATGTATCCTATAAATTCCGATTTTCTTTCTATAAAAGAATCCTCGGCATAGCCTTTTATCGTTTCGTAATTCATATAAACCTCACAAAAAACAATGGGCGGATAAAAAATCCGCCCGAATGTAATTACTTGTCAAGATTGAAACGCTTCTTGAATCTGTCAACACGTCCGCCTGTATCTACGAGCTTCTGCTTACCTGTGTAGAAGGGGTGGCACTTTGAGCAGATTTCAACCTTAATGTCCTTCTTTGTAGAACGAGTTTCGATTACGTTACCGCAAGCACATGTGATTGTAGTTGCTTCGTAATTAGGATGAAGTCCTTCTTTCATTGTTGTTTCTCCTTTCTGTAAGTGTAATATGATTACATAGCAGCCCATCATAATTACACAGACAGTAGTGCTATGGAAAAATCATTGCTTTGATATTATATCATAGTAAAAACTCTTTTGCAATACCTTTTTTGTTTTTTGTCGTTTTTAGGATAAAATCCAATGGGTGACAAGGCCTTCGTCGTTAAAATTGACAGTATAATTGCCGTTTTCTGTTTTGTATATATACTTTTCATCCGGCGAATTTTCAATTTCAGAGCCGTTTCCTAAAGCACCTCTTACTTCACTCATATTACTTCCGACGCCAAATCCATCGGGAGTCTGCCATTCGGTTGAAGAAACGATATGAAGTTTTTCATCTGATGTGAAGAAAAGCTGACCGCCGTAAAGCTGTACTCTGAAAACACCGCCGTCGCTTTCATCTGTTGCGTATATTACATCGACAGTAGTAATATATGCCATTATGTCATCATAGTCGGATCCCAAAGGGTATTGCTTTAAAAGTTCGGTATAGATAGAATAGTCGTGCGAACGTTCTACTCTGTTTTCTTTTGTGGGTTCTCTGCCGACGCAGGATGAGAGGGAAGACGCGACAAAAAGTATTACTGAAACAACAATAAAAGAAACACAAATACTTTTAAGGGCTTTCATAGTTTACACCTTCAGTTAAAATCCGAGAATTTTCTTGAAATCTTCGGAAATTGTTTCTTCAAGAGCGAGAGCTTCCTCTCTCTTTTCGCCTATTGTTGTGTAATAAGCCTTGATTTTTGGTTCTGTTCCTGAAGGACGGATAATAACACTTGCATCACAAGAAAGTCTGAATGTCAGAACATCAGATTTAGGAAGTGTAAGTGCTACCTTTGTGTTGTTCACGAAATCGTATTCAATGCTGTTTTTATAGTCAGCGAGTTTCATAACTGTAAGTCCGCCGATTGTCTTTGGTGTGTTATCGCGAAGGTCAGCCATAATTTCAGCCATTCTCTGCATTCCTGCAGCGCCTTCACAGGTAAAACTCTTCTGAGTATGAACAAAGTTGCCGTATTTCTTATACATATTTTCTCTTGCCTGAAGAAGAGAAATCCCCTTTGTTCTGTAGAATGCAGCCATTTCGCAGATGAGCATCGATGCCACAACAGCGTCCTTATCTCTTACATAAGAACCTGCGAGGTAGCCATAACTTTCTTCAAAACCGAAGATGAAGCGGTTGTCTTCATTCTTCTGTTCAAGGAAACCGATCTGTTCACCTATGAATTTGAATCCTGTAAGAACATCTATAAGCTTAACGCCGTATTCTTCACATATCTTTGTTGCGATATCTGTTGAAACGATTGTTTTTACAGCGATAGGAGCAGTAGGCATTGTTCCCATAGCAGTTCTCTGTGAGCAGATGTATTCAAGTAAGAGTCCGCCTACTTCGTTTCCTGAGAAGAGAACATATTCTCCATCGGGAGAAGGAACGGCGATACCTACTCTGTCACAGTCGGGGTCAGTAGCGAGAAGAAGGTCAGGCTTTACAGATTCGCAAAGCTTTAAACCATAAGCGAGAGCCTCTTTGATTTCGGGGTTGGGGAAAGGACAGGTTGTGAAGTTTCCGTTGGGATATTCCTGTTCGGGAACAACAGTAACATCTTTAATTCCTATTTTGTCAAGAATAGCACGAACGGGCTTGTTTCCTGTTCCGTTAAGAGGAGTGTAAACAACCTTAAGACCGCTGGTTGCGCATATTCCCGAATGAATGCTCTGCTTCTGAACTTCTTCGAGATAGCATTCAATAACATCTTTACTGATATATTCGATCATACCCGATGAAAGACCATCATCAAATGATACAACCTTAGCACCGCCGAACATTTCAACGCTGTTTATCTTGTTAAGAACGATTTCAGCTGCTTCAAGTGTCATCTGGCAACCGTCAGCACCATAAGCCTTGTATCCGTTGTATTTTGCAGGGTTGTGGCTTGCTGTGATAACGATACCAGCCTTGCAGGCAAGCTTTCTTACTGCATATGAAAGCATAGGAGTAGGCATAAGTTCGGGATAGATATAAACCTTTATTCCGTTTGCAGCGAGAACAGAAGCCGCTTCTTTAGCGAAAACATCTGATTTTATTCTGCTGTCGTAAGCGATAGCAACGCTTCCGTCTGTAAATGTTTCGTTTACATAGTCAGCAAGACCCTGAGTAGCTCTTCTTACTGTGTAGATATTCATACGATATGTTCCCGCACCGATAACACCGCGGAGACCGCCTGTGCCGAATTCGAGATTGCGGTAAAATCTGTCTTTTATAGCTTCTTCATCGTCTTTGATAGATGTGAGTTCTGCCTGTAAATCAGCGTCCTCAACGGCTTTTTCACACCAAAGGCTGTAAAGTTCTTTTTCATTCATAATGGAAAAACCTCCCTCATAAAATGGTTTGATTTTGCTATTCCGCATAATTATACCATAAAACAAAGCGAAATGCAAAGTCTTTTTTAAAAATATTTTGTTGTAATTCTATTAAAATTATGCTATCATATTCACGATAATATTGTTGAATAAAGACATATTGCGTAAAATTTATGCAGTATGCGGAAAGAAAGTGGTAGAATGTTTTCAAAAGTCAGAAGTATGGGGCTTTTCGGGCTTAACGCATTCCCTGTTGACGTTGAAGTTGAAATCAGCAAAGGACTTCCGTCGTTCGATATAATCGGACTCGGAGACGTTGTTGTAAGAGAAAGCCGTGACAGAATAAAAGCGGCACTTCGCTCGGTAGGAGTTAATCTCCCTGCGGCAAAAATCGTTGTCAATTTAGCTCCTGCCGATACTAAAAAATCAGGCTCTGTTACAGACCTTGCGATTTCCGTTGCACTTCTTTCGGTGAACGGAAATATAACAGGAAATACCGATGATTTTGCCTTTATCGGTGAAGTTTCTTTGAACGGCGATATAAGGGGAGTAAACGGTGTTCTTCCTATGGTTATAACCGCTAAAAAGACGGGTGTAAAATCTGTCTTTGTTCCGATAGAAAATGCCTATGAAGCATCTGTATGCGACGGGATAACAATCTACGGAGTGAGAAATTTATCAGAAGTTATTTCTCATTTCGACGGCAGTTTTATCGAGCCTTGTCCGCCTTATGTCGTAAAGGAAAGTCAGCGTTTCGATAATCTTGATTTTGCAGATGTAAAAGGACAGAGTTATGCCAAAAAAGCTCTTGAAATAGCCGCTTGCGGAGGACATAACGCACTTCTCATCGGCTCTCCCGGATCGGGTAAGAGTATGCTTGCAAAAAGACTTCCGTCAATTCTTCCTTCAATGACATTTGAAGAGTCGATAGAAACAACAAATGTTCACTCTGTTTCGGGGCTTTTGGATAAAGAAACTCCGCTTGTAACAATAAGACCTTTCCGTGCACCTCATCATACGATTTCTGCGGCAGGTCTTGCGGGCGGAGGCGGAATACCGAAACCGGGCGAAATTTCACTTGCTCATAACGGACTTTTATTCCTCGATGAATTTGCCGAATTTTCAAGACAGACGCTTGAAATTCTCCGTCAGCCTCTTGAGGACAGAAAAGTTACGATTTCGAGAGCGTCGGGAACGGTAAGTTACCCTTGTTCATTTATGCTTGTTGCGGCGATGAATCCCTGCCCCTGCGGATATTTCGGACATCCCTCGAAAAAGTGTATCTGTTCGGAAAAGCAGGTTTCAAATTATCTTTCAAAAATATCGGGTCCTATGCTTGACAGATTTGACCTTCATATCGAAGTAGCACCCGTTGAATTCGAAAGCATTTCTTCTGCCGAAAAGGAAGAAAGTTCAGTGGCAATAAGAGAAAGGGTAGAGAGGGTAAGAAATATCCAGAATAAGCGTTTCAAGGGAACAGATATAACCTGTAACGCGAGAATAACATCAGATATTCTTCACGAAGTCTGTCCTGTTGACGACACGGCAAAAGAAATGCTCAAAAATGTTTTTGATAAATTAGGTCTTTCTGCGCGTGCTTACGACAGAATACTCAAAGTTTCGAGAACAATAGCCGATATGAACGGAAACGACGTTATTTCCAAGCAGGATATAGCGCAGGCTGTTCAGTATCGTAGTCTTGACAGAAAATACTGGCGATAACAGTTATCATTTTCAATAAATAACCATATTCTGCTTTGGCGGGATATGGTTATTTTTACGATTTTTCAAAATTTGGTTGACTTGACTTTCAAATAGTAGTAAAATAATATACTGTATCGGTATGCTATAAAACGCGCGTATATATAATAAGTGTGTTGTATAGAAAACATTCCGGTATGTTTTAAGTAGACATCTCCCGTCAGTTCGAGGGGCATAGATTTTAACCGTCTGTAAAATGCGGTTGCAGAAGAGGAGAATCTGTGAAGAAGAACAGGGAGCGTTGATATTCCCGCAAATTTTTTCAAGGAGAGATTTAAAGACCTATGGTGAATGTCAAGAAGGTTAAAGTCGGCAAAAACGAGCGTATGAGTTTCGGGAAAATTACCGAAGTGCTCGATATGCCAAATCTTATCGAAATCCAGAAGAACTCGTATCAGTGGTTTCTCGACGAGGGACTGAGAGAAGTTTTCCGTGATACAGACGCTATCACAGACTACAACGGAAATCTCGAACTCAAATTCCTCGATTATCGTATCGATGATACACCGAAATACACTGTTGCGGAATGTAAGGAAAGGGATACAACATATTCCGCTCCTTTGAGAGTTAAGGCATCACTCCTCAACAAAGAAACAGGTGCTATCGTTGAAAACGAAGTCTATATGGGCGAATTCCCCCTTATGACAGAAAGCGGAACATTCGTTATCAACGGTGCTGAACGTGTAATCGTTTCACAGCTCGTCCGTTCTCCCGGTGTTTTCTTCGGTGTTGAAAAGGACAAGACAGGTAAAAACCTTTTCAGTTCTACAATCAACCCCAACAGAGGTGCTTGGCTTGAATACGAAATGGATTCAAACGATGTAGTTTACGTAAGAATTGATAAGAACAGAAAAATTCCCCTCACAACTTTTATCCGTGCAATCGGATGCGAAAGCGACACAGAAATAGTTGAAAAGTTCGGTGAAGATGAAAGACTCACACAGACAATCTTAAAAGACGATTCAAAGGACAGAGGCGGTGCCCTCATAGAAGTTTACAAGAAGCTTCGTCCCGGCGAACCTCCTTCGGTTGAAAGTGCTGAAACACACCTCAACAATCTTTTCTTCGATGCAAGAAGATACGATCTTTCTCGCTTCGGTAGATACAAATACAACAAGAAACTCGCTATCGCTTCAAGACTTCGCGATCAGATTCTTTCACGTCCCGTTGTGAATGAAACAACAGGTGAAATTATGGCTGATGAAGGTGAAAAGCTCACTTACGAAAAGGCTCTTGAAATCGAACAGGCTGGTGTAACAGAAGTTTTCATTACAGTTGAAATCAAGGAAAACTACACAGGCCCCAACGGCGAGAATTTTACAAAGGTTGAAAACAAGGAAGTAAAAGTTATCGGTAACGGTATGGTTGATATCAATCCTTATCTCCCCGAAAAACTTTCTGCTGAAAAACTCGGAATAAACGAAAAGGTTCTTTTCAGAGTTCTCAGAGAAATTCTTGACGAATACGGAACAGAAGATGTTGATGCACTTCGAGATGAAATCATCAGAAGAATGGATGAACTTATTCCTAAGCATATCATCGTTGATGACATCTTCGCATCGGTAAGCTATTTCCTCAACCTCTGCAACGGCGTCGGAACAACAGACGATATCGACCATCTCGGAAACAGAAGAATCCGTTCTGTAGGTGAACTTCTCCAGAACCAGTTCAGAATCGGTTTCACAAGAATGGAAAGAGTAATCCACGAAAAGATGAACAGCCGTTCACAGGAAACAGAAAACCTCAGCCCATCACAGCTTATCAATATCAGACCTATAACAGCTGCAATCAAGGAATTCTTTGGTTCATCACCCCTTTCACAGTTTATGGACCAGACAAACCCCCTTGCAGAACTTACTCATAAGAGAAGACTTTCAGCTTTAGGTCCCGGCGGTCTTTCAAGAGACAGAGCATCATTCGAAGTACGTGACGTTCACTACACACACTACGGAAGAATGTGTCCTATCGAAACACCTGAAGGCCCTAACATCGGTCTTATCTCATACCTCGCATCTTTCGCAAGAATCAACGAATACGGCTTTATTGAAGCACCTTACAGAAAGGTTGATAAGGAAACAGGCGTTGTTCTCGACGAAGTAGTTTATATGACAGCCGATGTTGAAGACAACTATGTAGTTGCTCAGGCTAACGAACCTTTAACAGATGAAAACAAGTTTGCAAACAAGAATGTTGCAGCACGTTTCCGCGAACAGATCCTTGTTACAGACGCAAAGAATATCGACTATATGGACGTTTCGCCCAAGATGGTTGTTTCAATCGCAACAGCGATGATTCCTTTCCTTGAAAACGACGACGCGAACCGTGCCCTTATGGGTTCAAACATGCAGCGTCAGGCGGTTCCTCTTCTCAAGACAGAAAGCCCCATCGTCGGAACAGGTATGGAATACAAGGCAGGCGTTGACTCAGGCGTTTGTGTTGTTGCCAAGGAAGACGGTGTCGTTGAAAGAGTTTCAGGCGATGAAATCGTAATCAAGGATGGTTCAGGAAACCTCCACGAATACAAGCTCATCAAGTTCAAGCGTTCAAACCAGTCAACATGTATCAATCAGAGACCTATCGTTGACAGAGGCGAAAAGATCAAGAAGGGTCAGGTTCTCGCTGATGGTCCCGCTACAAAGGACGGAGAAATTTCTCTCGGTAAGAATGCCCTCATCGGCTTCATGACATGGGAAGGCTATAACTATGAAGACGCCGTTCTCCTCAACGAAAACCTCGTAAGATACGATAAATTCACTTCTATCCATATCGAAGAATATGAAATAGAAGCAAGACATACAAAACTCGGTGACGAAGAAATCACAAGAGACATTACAAACGTCGGCGATGACGCACTCAAGGACCTTGACGAAAACGGTATCATCCGTATCGGTGCCGAAGTACGTTCAGGCGATATTCTCGTAGGTAAGGTAACTCCTAAGGGAGAAACAGAACTTACAGCAGAAGAAAGACTTCT